>NZ_QETI01000016.1:0-115067 GCF_003105075.1 Comamonas sp. JNW | reverse complement strand
CCGGCGTGCGCGGGCAGCTGCCCGTGGCCCAGGCGCTGCAGCTGCTACTGGCGGGAACCGGGCTGGAGGCCGTGCCTGCGGGCGACCGCTCCTATGTGCTGCGCAAGCGCGCAGCGGCCAGCCAGGGCCCGGCGGCGGGCGAGATGGTGCTGGCGCCGGTGGTGGTGCAGGCCCAGGCCGACCGGGTGGCCGCCTCGGAGCATACGGGCTCTTACACGGCAGCGGAATCCAGCACGGCAACGCGCATGGGCTTGTCCTTGCGCGAGACGCCGCAGTCGGTGACGGTGATCACCCGCCAGCAGATGGACGACCAGGGCCTGAGCAACCTGCCCGAGATTCTGGACAAGGTGACCGGCATCACGGTAGGCCGCAATGACAGCGAGCGCGCGACCTTCTACTCGCGCGGCTTTGCGGTCGAGAACTTCCAGTTCGACGGCATGCCCAATACGATGAACTCGGCCAACCAATACACCACCTCGTTGGCCGACAGCGCCATCTACGACCGGGTGGAAGTGGTCAAGGGCGCCACCGGCTTGCTGACTGGCGCGGGCAACCCGGGCGCGGTTGTCAACCTGGTGCGCAAGCGGCCGACCAAGGAGTTCCAGGCATCGCTGGAAGGTGGTGTGGGATCCTGGAGCAAGCAGCGCGGTGTGGCCGATGTATCGGGCCCCTTGAATGCCGATGGCAGCCTGCGTGCCCGCGTGGTGGCCGCCGCGCAAAATGCCGATTCACATGTCGACTACTACAGCCGCGATACGCGCAACTTCTATGGCATCGTCGAGGCCGATCTGGCGCCCCGCACCACGGCAGCGCTGGGCATTGACTACATGCAGACCCGCGCTGACGGCGCAAGCTATGGCCATCTGCCGCTGTTTTTCTCGGATGGCACGCAGACGCATTTTCCGACCTCGCTCAACCCTGCTGCGCGCTGGTCGTACTGGAACAACGACAGCACCAACCTGTTTGCCGATCTGAAGCATGTGTTTGACAACGGCTGGAAGCTGGAGCTGGCAGGCAGCCACCTGCGCCAAAGCCGCGATGTGAAGGTGGGAGTGGCCGCCTATGGTTCGCTGGACAAAGAGACAGGGCTGGGCCTCAATATGCTGTCGGCCAAGATTCCCACGACCTCGACCACCGATTCGCTCAATGCCGTGCTGTCGGGCCCGTTCGAGCTGCTGGGCCGCAGCCATGAGCTGACCTTGGGCGCGGGGTGGTCGCGCGAGCGCCGTGGCGCCCCCGGCTACACCACCAGCTATGACGCGGTGGGCAATTATTTTGACTGGCATGGCAATGCGCCCGAGCCTCAACTGGACCTGGTCAGCGACCGCGACACGCGCGTCACCGAAAAAGGCGCGTTTGGCGCCGTGCGCCTGCGCCCCACCGATGCGCTGTCCGTCATCCTGGGTGCACGGCTGAGCTGGTACCGCCTGGTCGATGGCGAGACCGATCTGGCCAGCAGCGTCTACACGCTCAACGACCGGCTGAAGGTGAGCCACAAAGTCATTCCTTATGCCGGCGTGGTCTATGACTTCAGCAAGCAGTGGTCGGCCTATGCGAGCTACACCGATATCTTCAACCCGCAGACCTACTACAAGGATGCGGGCGGTGCGGCGCTGCCGCCGCTCACCGGCAAGAGCCAGGAGATCGGCATCAAGGGTGCGCTGCTGGATGGCAAGCTCAACACCTCGATCGCGCTGTTCCACACCCAGCAAAACAATGCCGCGCAGTATGTGGATTCCAACCCCGCCACTGGCGAAGAAATCTACATCGCGGCCAAGGGCGTCAAGAGCCGGGGCGTGGAGATGGAGGTCTCCGGCCAGGTCACCCCGGCCTGGAATGTGTACGCGGGCTATACCTACCGCGAGTCCACCCTGGGCTACCAGCCCGATGTGATCCTGAGCGCTGTCAACACCAACCAGCCCAAGCACCTGGTCAAGCTCAGCACCAGCTACCGCCTGCCCGGCCAGTGGAACCCCGTGACGGTGGGCGGGTCGCTCAGCTGGCAGAGCGAGACCTACTACCAGCAAGCGGGCGACACCCAGTGGCGCGCCACCCAGCCGGCCTACACCTTGCTGGGCCTGATGGCGCGCTGGGAGGTGGACTCGCACCTGTCGGTAGCGCTGAACCTGAGCAATGTGCTGAACAAGACCTATATGCCAGGCATGGGCTCGTATGGTACTGGCGTATATGGGGATCCGCGCAGCTATTACCTGTCGGCGCGCTATAAGTTCTGAGGGTCACACTTAATGGCGCTTGATGACGAGTGGCAAAACACTGCACACGTAGTGGTGTGCGCCTAGCCTGAGGATCATCATTCCTTTGCCGCAAGCCTGGGGTTGTGAGGGCCCTGGGCCCAGTAGTGCACCCCTCTACCGCTGGGCCACCGGTATGCGCAAGCGCCGTTACCGGCACGAACGGAGCCAGTGAGTCAAGTCATGCAATCTGAGCATGCTTTGATCTTCAGCAGCGGCGGCGGCGCTCACTTTACTGCATCTGACTTGCTGCAGCAGCGGCCCCTTTCATCCAAGCTGATCCTACTAGTTGGCAGCCTTGAATTCGACGCTGGGGGCCCATTCATGCACCGTACTGGCAGGTTCATTGCTTCAAGCATTTTGGAGGCTCCTCTCGTGATAATCAACGCGACCTAAGGTAGCTCCGCAGATATCGATGACGTCACGGTAGGAGAGCCACATGGCAGGGATTTCTGGCTGGGGGCTTATTACAACGAACCATCGGATGCTTCGTCGCACAATGTCCCCGGGAGTCCACTCTAAGGAAGCAAGGCCATACAGCCATCGCGGCCTGGCGGGCTTTCTGCTCCATGGTGCAATTCCGCTGCAGGCCATGCTGGCAAGGTATAAAGCAATCAGCGGCAGCGTCTACGGCATTCCGTTTCAGGGGAATAATCATGCCTAGTTATGCATAGCCATCAGCGGTATGCTTTGTCCACTCAGCATGTAACCGGTCTTGTTTGGCCAGGATTTACACGGACATAGATCTGCATGGCATCTTTCAGTGTTTGTCTGATAGCACTGTATGTAAGGGCCATCTCAGAATGGGACGGGATTTGTGTGCAAGCTCATCTGCGCTGGGCGGCGATAGGCGGATCTGAATGGTCGGTGCCACGCTTTCGAGGGTGGTCTTGTTTTCTGTGCGCTAGAGATCCGGCACCAAAGCGGACGCTGGCAGGCATTCCAAACAGGTTATTTATAACTTTTTGTTTAACAAATACTGAGCAGCGCTTGAAATTTTTGCGCTGCAGATGGTGTCTATTAGAGGTAACCGAGGCAGGCCCGCTTGCCGGCCTCATCCGCATCCACCGACTTCAGGAGCGATACCCATGCTGATACGTACCCACAACGCGGGCTTTGACCACGGCAGCAGCAGCGACATCACCCCGCAGCACCTGTATTTGAGCCGGCGCGACTTGCTCAAACTGGGGGCCGCTGGCGGCTCGGCGCTGGCCGCAGGCGGCGCTTGGGCACAAGCGGCCAGGTCCGACGGCACGCAGCCGATCAGCACCGTGCGCTCGACGGTGCCCGGCGCCATGTCGATGGAGACACCGACGTCCTTTCAGGATGCCAGCAGCTACAACAACTACTACGAGTTCGGCCTGGACAAAAGCGACCCGGCGCGCTACGCCCACACCTTGCAGACACGGCCCTGGACCGTGCGGGTCGAAGGCCTGGTCAACAAACCCAAAACCTTTGACATCGAAGAGCTGCTCAAGCTCAGCGCCCAGGAAGAGCGCATTTACCGGCTGCGCTGTGTCGAGGGCTGGTCGATGGTGATCCCCTGGGTGGGCTACTCGCTGTCCAAATTGCTGGCGCAGGTGGAGCCCCAGGGCAGCGCGAAGTATATAGAGTTCGTGACCTTGGCCGATCGCAAGATGATGCCTGGCCTGAACAGCAGTGTGCTCGACTGGCCCTACACCGAGGGCCTGCGCATGGACGAAGCCATGCACCCGCTCAGCCTGCTGGCCTTTGGCATGTACGGCAAAACCTTGACCCCGCAAAACGGCGCACCGGTGCGCCTGGTGCTGCCCTGGAAATATGGCTTCAAAAGCGCCAAGAGCATCGTGACCATCCGCGTGGTCGAGAAGCAGCCGGGCACCGCCTGGAACAAGGCGGCGCGCAATGAGTACGGCTTTTACTCGAATGTGAACCCGGATGTGCCGCACCCGCGCTGGAGCCAGGCGACCGAGCGCCGCATTGGTGAAGGCGGCCTGTTTGCCAAGCGCCACAAGACCTTGCTGTTCAACGGCTACGAAGCCCAGGTGGGCCAACTCTACGCCGGCATGGACCTGCGCAAAGACTACTGATCGGTGTCCCTGCCCATGGCAAAGTCTTCGCGTTTTTCAGCCAAAGCCGTGCAGCGGCTGCTGCTGCATTTGTTGTGCCTGGTGCCAGCGGCCTGGCTGTTTTATCTGTCCGCGACCGATGGCCTGGGGGCCAACCCGGCTGAGGCACTGCTGCGTTCGCTGGGCGACTGGGCCATCCGCTTTATCTGCTTTGCGCTGGCAGTCACCCCCTTGCGCCAGTGGCTGCGCTGGAACGGGCTGGCGGCCTACCGCCGCATGCTGGGCCTTTATGCCTTCTTCTACGCCAGCTTGCACTGGCTGGCTTATGTGGTGTTTGACATGGGGGTGGATTGGCCCGCCATCGTCGACGACCTGATCAAGCGCCCCTTCATCCTCGTGGGCACCTTGGCCTGGCTGATTCTGCTGGCGCTGGCCATTACCTCGGTGCCCAGGATCATCCGGCGCATGGGCGGCAAACGCTGGCAGATGCTGCACCGCGCGGTGTATGGGGCGGCTGCGCTGGCCGTGCTGCACTTTTGGTGGATGCGCTCGGGCAAGAACAACTTTGCCGAGGTGTGGCTCTACGGGCTGATCCTGGCTGGCTTGCTGGCGGCACGCTGGGTTTTTCAAAAGCGCAAGCAGATGCAGGCGGCGGCCAAGGCTGCCAGGGTCTGACTGGATTGGCCATTTCAAGCGCGCCTGCCTCCGGCGTTTGCGGGCGCGGCGCCTGGGTTTGCCGCCAAGTGCCGATCCCAGCAGACCGCCCCATGTACCGCACAATGACAGCATGAACCCCAGCAAACGTATCTTGATCGTGGAAGACGATGCTCCCATTGCGGAGCTGCTGCAATTGCACCTGCGCGACGAGGGCTATGAGGTGGTGCACATGGCCGATGGCGACGCGGGCATGCAGGCCTTGGAGCGGGGCGGTTGGGATGCATTGGTGCTGGATTTGATGCTGCCGGGCGTGGATGGCCTGGAGATATGCCGCCGCGCCCGCGCGATGGCCTATTACGTGCCCATCATCATCACCAGTGCCCGCTCCAGCGAGATGCACCGCATCCTGGGGCTGGAGCTGGGAGCGGACGACTACCTGGCCAAGCCATTCTCGGTGCTGGAGCTGGTGGCCAGGGTGCGCGCGCTGTTGCGCCGCAGCCAGGCCTTGGCCCAAAACGCCCGGTTGGATGCCGGTGTGCTGGTGCTCGGCAATCTAGAGATCGACCCGATATCGCGCGAGGTGAAGGTGGGGGGATCCCAGGTGGAGCTGACACCGCGAGAATTTGACCTGCTGCATTTTTTTGTGCGCCATCCGGGCAAGGTGTTCTCCCGGTTTGACCTGCTCAACCAAGTCTGGGGCTACCGCCATGATGGCTACGAGCACACAGTCAACACCCATATCAACCGCTTGAGAGCCAAGATCGAAGCCGATCCTGGCAGCCCCAAGCGCATTCTGACCGTATGGGGCCATGGCTACAAATGGGCGGAGGAAGTGCCATGAAGCTCGCATCCACGACCTTGGCGCAGCGCCTGACCCTGGTCTTTGTGCTGCTGCTGTTGGCTTGCAGCGCGGCCACGGTCTGGCTGCAGATGCGGGTGTCCGACCAGCGTGAGCAAGAGGTGGTGCAGCGCCTGTCGCAGGATCTGGCCGCGCGCATTGCCCGCTACCCGGAGCTGATGCGTGCCGATGGCCTCAACGCCGGGGCCAGCCGCGAGCTGTTTGGCAAGCTGATGCAGGTCAACCCGAGCGTCGAGGTCTACCTGCTCGATGACACAGGTGCCATCCAGGCTTACGATGCGCCGCAAGAAAGGATACTGCGCCAAAAGGTGGATCTGGAGCCCTTGCAGCGCCTGTTCAGTGGCGCGGCCCTGCCGGTGTTGGGCGACGATCCCCGCAGCATGGCCGAGCGCAAGGTGTTCAGCGCAGCGCCGTTGATGCAGGGCGGCCAGCGTTCTGGCTATGTCTATGTGATCCTGCAAGGCCAGGGGCGTGACAGCCTGGCTGCCCGCGTGAGCAGCGATGGCGCGCTGCGCACACTGCTGTGGTCGCTGCTGGTCGTGGTGGTGCTGGGCGCGGTCGCAGCGGCTGTGGCCTTTGGCATGATCACCCGGCCGCTGCGGCGGTTAACGGCCGCCGTGCAAGAGCTGCAAACCGATGGCCTGGCCGATCTGCCCCAGGCCCAGGCCAAGCTGCAAAAAGCCGCGCATGGCGGAGCCGATATCGCTGTGCTTAGCCAGGCCTTTGCGCAGCTGGCGCAACGCACCTGGGAGCAGTGGCAAAAGCTGCGCACCCAAGACCAGCAGCGGCGCGAGCTCTTCGCCAATATCTCCCACGACCTGCGCACGCCTTTAACGTCATTGCATGGCTATCTGGAGACCCTGCAGATCAAGGCCGATGTGCTATCGGCAGACGAGCGCCGCCGCTACCTGGGCATCGCGCTGGACCAAAGCCGCAAGGTCGGTGACCTGGCGCAAAAACTGTTTGAGCTGGCGCGGCTGGAATACGGCGTGGTCAAGCCCGAGCCCGAGCGCTTCTTTCTGCCTGATCTGCTGCAGGACGTGTTCCAGAAGTTTGAGCTGGCCGCCGAAGCCAAGGCGCAGCGCCTGCACGCGGTGATTGACCCGGATCTGCCCCCCGTCACTGCTGATCTGGGCATGCTTGAGCGCGTGCTGGTCAACCTGATCGACAACGCCATCCGCGCCACGCCGCCAGGCGGCGATATCCATGTGGAGCTGCGTGCCGCAGAGCAGGGCCGCATCAGCGTGACGGTGCAGGACACCGGGCCAGGCATACCGCCCGTGCTGCGCGACAGCCTGTTCGAGCGCCCCACCTTGAGCCGCATGCACAGCCGCAGCGATGGGCGGTCTGGAGGGCTGGGGCTCATGATCGTGCACCGCATATTGCAGCTGCACGACAGCTCGATTGAGCTGCTCAGTGAGGCAGGGGAGGCGGGGGCGCGGTTTCGGTTTTATTTGCGCTAGGGCTACCTGAGCGCATCACGTTGAAAACAAAAGGCTGCAAACCGAAATTTGCAGCCTCTGTTTTGTGCGCCTCTGGCAGCGCCAGATTCAAAAGCCTTTGCAAGCTGCTGAATCCATTATCTTTGGCGGAGAAGGCGTCCGCTTCCAGAGTAGATAGCATGCCGATTAAAGAGGCTTTTGGGTGTCTATAGGCCAACAAACAGGCCAAAGCGCTCGGTGCTTTTATTTCTGAGAACTCTTCTGGTTGGTTGTTTTTCGGCAACACCAGACGCCCTCAATCGTACAAAAAATGTTGAGTGGGCTTTGATCGAATCGGTCCCAGCGCAAACGCTTAAAGTGGCTAACACAACCCTCGATACGTCGCTCTCAAGCTTTGTCGTACGTCTGTACTGTCTGCAGCTTAAAGTCTCGTCTTAATCGCAGACCTTTGGTTTGCTGGGTCCTGTTTGCACCTCTTAATCGTGAAGCCCAATGTTCAATGCTAGAACAGAATGTCAGATTCACTTGCCAATTTTCTGAAGGATTGTTGTGATTTCATCATACTCTTCATACCATATTATATTAACTCCCAACTCTCTCATGATTTCTTCGTTAAGCTTATGGTGCCTTTCAAGAAATCGTTTTACTGTTTGATTAGGCGCGCGTACCACCGGCTTTCCATCTTCATTGGAGAATTTATCAAATGTAATTCTTTTGATAAATGCAAAATGCTTTGACTTATCGATTGACTTTGCTGATATTTCTAGAAGTCTTCGCAGGTTTGGATCAGTGAGTGAAAGTCCTATCATAAGGCATGATGATTCTTTTAGATTATTTAGTTGCACTAAATTTGACCAATGATAAGCATCTTGATAAATCTTGTGATAACCCTCCTCTGAGAATACTAGTGTTGCTTTTTGTATGTTTGTATAAATGGAACGATCTTCTGGGAGAAAGCCGTGTACATGATATATTGGCAATTCCTCAGCATTTGGAAGATCAAGCTCTTCAAATATAGGTTTAAATGAAATTCCGTGAGCGCTTGCTTCACGTTCCAGCAGATCATCGAAGTTGTATGTCAAAACACATTTCACCTTTGCACCGGTGCGGCTGGGTGTGCACAGGTTAATGATTGATTTAATGAGACTGGAGCTTAAGGAATATTTTTTATTGCGTAGGCCGTAGAGTTGTTTTGTTACGGCGTTTATAAATTTCTCTTGCTCTACGCTGGAGTCGGTTGTAATACCTTTGCGGATATATCGCGCTAAGGTTAGTGATGAAGGTCCATCAATTTGTCTAAGGCGCTTTACTATGCTTGATATATGCTCTGAATCTGTGCTTTTAGAATTGGCTTCGTCATCTGTGAGCATTGAGACAAAAAGTGAATTTAGAAGAGTGTCCCAGTCTGGCAGCCCTGCACTACTTGAAACTCCTGCGCCTAAAAATATGGAAAATCGTCCGCTTTTGTATTCATCTCGAACTGCATTAACCACTTCGTCTCTCTGCTGACGCCAATCCTCGACATTGCTTTCGATTGTAACTTTAAATCTATTTAAAAAGAGATTTTCTGCAAGTTTGGAAGCGGTTTCTGTATGGCGATCTATTAATGATTGTATTTCGTTGGGTCCCCAAAAATGACAACGGCTTGATTGTCTAAAATTCAACTTGAGCATTAATCTCGCATTTGAATCGATATTTGTGAGAGATATAAGTAGAAATGATGAATCTTTTCCAGTGTCGAATGGTGATATTTTTTTGGTCTCAGTAAGAATGCGGGCTAAACTTATTACTCTCGCTATCTCAATGGAGACATGTCCAGAGATATCTCCAAATCCATTTGGGGCCACCGCATCGTAAGCGGCTACATCACTTCCAGCATTATGAATAATTTCTTGGCTTTTGGATTTGGCCTCTTCTTGTAATAATTTTATTAAAAAAGATTTCAGTAAATAGTAGCCGCGTGGGCCTTGTGACGATATTTTTTCTTCTAATTCAAGATAGTTCATAAATTCTTTAGTTTATTAAATGTGAAATTTCATTTGAATCTGGCAGTAAATTAGATTTTTTGGAGCTATCGGGTTTCCGAGGGCTATTTATTAACCGAAATTTCAAGTAGAAATATATGTGTATAAAATTATCTAGCTGCCTGAGTATTTTTACTTATCTGTCTTTTTAATCATTTTGAGGCACTTGTCCAATTGAAACTCGCGAAGGTTGTTTCGCAAAATATTCGTTTAACATCTTGGCCGCGAGTAACGACAGCCGGATGGAAAAAATGCGGGGTCCATCATGCCGCCGAAATCACTACACGTAAGAGGGTTTTGCACAGACATCAATACGATGCAGCTGTGTGGATGTGGTTGTGGATTTGGCACCCTCCAGAGCATAAATTGCACACTGTCCACACCTTAAAAATTCCGACGAATGCCGACACTCTAACTAAGTGTTCAACCGGCTTGCAAGACACAGCCAGTATAGGAAAGTCGCTATACGGACAGTCCGACGATTGCGACCTATTAAGCGAGCGGGCGCGGCGGGGTCTCGACGGCGCGCGGCGGGGATATGCAGGGGGGGGCCTGGCGCGGGGCAGGGGGCGAGGGTGGCCCTGGCCTGCGTGCGTGGGCCTGGGGCTGTGCCTGCGGGCCGTAGCTTTGTCGCTGGGTGCGGACAAGGGGCTGTGGGGTGGGCATGCAAAAGGCCCGCGCTGTGGCGGGCCTGTGGGGCCGGGTGCGTGGCTGGCGGCGCGTGCGGCGCGGGCCGGGCCTGCTGTGCGTGGGCTGGGGCGCCGGCCTGGGCCGGGCTGGCTGTGGTATCCGGCTGGCAGACGGCGGGTGCCGCTACTCGGCGGCCTGGCTCTCGTCCAGCTGGTAAGGCTTGAAGCGCACCACCTCCCGGCCCGCCTGCGCGTTGATCGAGCCGGCTATGTCGGTCTGCAGCGTGGTGATCTCATTGCGCGCAAAAACCATTGCAGCTTTTTCCACATC
Organism: Comamonas sp. JNW; assembly: GCF_003105075.1. Taxonomy (NCBI): domain Bacteria; kingdom Pseudomonadati; phylum Pseudomonadota; class Betaproteobacteria; order Burkholderiales; family Comamonadaceae; genus Comamonas; species Comamonas sp. JNW. The sequence continues at coordinate 104,825 of NZ_QETI01000016.1, read as the reverse complement.
ACCGAAGCCGCCCGTGTTGTTTGGCAGCATGCCGATCAGCTGCGGCGGCACCCGGTGCGCGGCCAGAACATCGTCGCGGCTGCTGTTCTTGATATTCAAGAAGTCATCTTTGGCCGCCACCTCACTGATAGGGATCAGCTGCAGGCCGTCCTTCTTGCCGCCTGGCGCATAGAAGAAGACGTTGCGGAAGTTGCCACCGTTCTTTGTCTGGGTCAGCTGCTTGCGCAGGGCGTCAATGTCGCCCTGGCTTTGGGCCGGGTCAGTCGCGTACAGGATGAAGCCTGCGTGCGAACCGTTGTTGTAGTAGCGGCGGCGGAATAGCGTTGCGCTTTCGTTGAGCTGGGCCGACTGCATGGCACCCAGGTAGCCGGGGACACCATAAATTTCCTGATGCAGATCGGGCTCGCGCAGGTGCAGGATAGACCCGGCTTTGAACTCGTGCGGCGACTGCAGATCCGTCACGAAAAAGAATCGCCCCGGATCGATGCCCACCCGCATGTATTTGGCCAGGGCGTGGCGCAGTACCAGCTTGTCACCCAGCTGGTTTTCGCGCCACTCCAGATAGCCGTTGCCAAGCACGCAAAAGTTAAAGGCCATGGCCTTGAAGTCTGCGGCGCTCAGCCACTGGGTGGGGATGAACGTGCTGGCCAGGATGTTGACCTTGCAGCGTAGGGCTGATTCATGGTGCGCGCCCACGCGTAGCAGACGGGCCAGCGCAGCCAGGCTGACGAGTGGCTCATACCATTCGCCGTTCTGCACACACTCGGCATACTCCATCAGCGCGCTGCGGCCACCTATCACGGGCTCGGGCTCGCCAAAGCTGAACGCCTGCACGTTGGACGGCTTGCCCGACTGGATGACTGGCGCAGGAGAGGGTGCGGCCATTGCGGGCGTGCGCTGGGGTTGCGCGGGTTTGCGTTTTCTCATTAGGGGTACACCTCGATAAAGGATTGCGTTTGCGGCGTGGCCAGGCCGGTGCCGACTTCCAGCGCTTCGTTGCTGAGCGCGTTCATGCACGCCCATGCCAGATCGGAGTGGCCGGTATCTTTGCTGCGGCCCGCTGCGTACGTCACGCTGCGGCCGCTGGCCGTCATCTCGCGCTTGATGGCCATGAACGAGGCGGCCAGCTCTTTGTTGCCGGCGTCCCACTGCAGGCGCTTGGACTTGATGACCTGCAGGGCTTTCATCACCAGCATGGTTTTGCTTTCCACGCTGTAGTTGATGCCCCGGGCAGCCGGGAAGAACTTGACCACCAGCTGGTAGACGGCATTGCCAATACTGGTCTGGTCGATGGTGAGCTGCTGCACGTTGTAGGTGTCGCAAATCTTCTTGATCTCGGCTGCCTGCGCCTCAAAGTCCAGTCCGCGCAGCTGCCTGGTGTGCAGCACGCGCAGGGGGCCGCCTGGTGTCTCAGGCGGGGCCAGCACCACCAGGCCCGCGCTGTCACCGTTCAGGCTGGGGTCATAGCCCACCCACACCGGCTGCCAGCCAAAGGGCCGCTGGGCGAATGCCTTGAAGTCTTTCCATACCTCCCAGCTGTCCACCAGGCACGGCTGCAGGTTGGTCAGCGGAAAGACGCTAAACGAGTCATCCACAAAGCCGCACATCAGCAGGTTTTCAAACTCTGGGTCGGAGTACTCCAGCCGCAGTTCGTCCAGGTCGAAAAGATCGCAGCCCCCGGCCTCGGCGTCCAAGATGTTGACGATGTGGCGCCACACCTTGTCTTCGCCCGTGAAGCCGCCCGCCAGCTTGCCGTGGGTAATGTCGATATCGGTCTTGAACTTGCGCGCAAACTTCTTCGCGCTCCACAGGTCATAGGCCGCGTGCTGGATGCTCGATGGGGTGCTGAAATAGGTTTTGCGCCACTTCTTGTGAATGGCCATGCCGCTGGCCACCTTGTTCAGGCGCTCGAAGTCGGTTGTCCAAAAATACTCATCGAAGTAGAAATTGCCGTGGTAGCCCTGGGCTGTGCGCGCATTGCTGCCCAGGAAGTGCAGCTGCGCGCCGTTCGCCAGAATGATCGGTTCGCCTTTCAGCTCCACCTGGCAGACCTCAAAGACAAACGCCTGGATGTACTGCTTGAAGATGTGCGCCTGGGCCTTGCTGGCAGACAAGAAAATCTGATTGCGCCCCGTCTCCAGCGCATCAATCAGCGCCTCGCGGGCAAAGTACCAGGTGGCGCCGATCTGGCGGCTTTTGAGAATCTGGCGCGTGCGCTGGTGGCTGTTCTGCCACCAGGTGAGCTGGTACTTGAAGCACGATTCAATGAAGGCATCGCGCAGCTGCTCGATCTGCTCCTGCGATAGGAAGTTTTTGACGGGCTGCTTTTTGGCGGCTGCGTTGCGCGCATCGATATTGGGGTTGAGATCGCGCTCGCGGCCCGACTGGCGGTAGTTGCTGATGCGCGCGAAGCGCTCCATTTGCCGCCCGAGTAGGTCAATTTCCTTGTAATCGCTGCCGGTCTTTTCAGTCTTGGCCACCAGCTGCGCGTAGCGCGTCTCCGTCACGCCCTCGGCGCGCTGCGTGGGGCTGGCCTCTGCCCAGCGCTCGGCCTTGTGCCAGCCGTGCAGGGTGGCGCGGGCCACGCCCAGCTTTTCCGCAATGTGGGTCAGCTTCCAGCCCTGCCAATACAGGTCACGGGCCTGACGCCGCAGGCCGGCCCCGCCATCGGTGACGGCGCTGCACTCGCCAGCGGGCAGGCCGTCAATCGCAAACGGCAGGCCCTTGCCCTCGGGTGAAATCTCTTTGAGGACAGCAGCGGTAAACGCCTGTTCGGGCGTCACCGTGGTGATGTGCGGTCCGCATTTGCCGCGCGATTTCGCAAGGCGTTTGACGGCGCGCGCCGGCACGCCGCTGTCAGCGGTGGCAGTGGGCGCGGGGCAGGTTGGTGGCTTTTGCGGTGCTACTTTCATTCCTCCAGTGTCTGCCGCGCGCGCGCGGAAATCGACAAGTGGAAATTGTCCGAAACGCAGCCACAGCGCGCGGTGATTGCTACAAAAACAGGGTGCGCGGAACATAGCGATAGATCAACAACCGCTTAACCGAGCCGCACCATGCCAAGCAAATTCTTTCGAGTCGCCACCGAAGGCCAAACCACCGATGGCCGCGAAATTACGCGCGCTGAAATCGAGCAAATGGGCAAAAGCTACAACCGCCAGAAATACGGCGCACGTATCTGGCTGGAGCATCACCGGGGCACCGTTCCTGGCGGCCCCTTCGACGCCCTGGGTGATGTGTTGGCAACGGAAGTTCGTGATGTCGAGGACGGGAAGAAAGCGCTGTTCGCGCAGATCGAGCCCCTGCCGACGCTGATCGAGATGAACAAGAAGGGCCAGAAGCTCTATAGCTCCATCGAAATCCACCCCAATCTGCCTGGCACTGGCGGCCCTTACCTCTTTGGACTGGGCGTTACGGACAGCCCTGCCAGCCTGGGCACCGAGGTGCTGAAGTTTTCGCAAGGCGCCGCTGTCAACCCATTTGCTGGACGCAAGACCGACAAGGCAACGCTGTACAGCGAGGCCATTGAGACCGATCTGGGATTGCAGGCCGACGAAGAAAGTATGGCCAGCGGTGTGCTGAAAAAGTTCAGCGACCTGATCGATGGTTTCAAGGGCATGGTCGCCGCCAAGCCTGCAGCAGGTGACAACACCTTTGCCGCCCAGACCGTGGAGGCACTCGGCGTGGCTCAAGACGCCATGCAAAAGCAAGCCAAGGAAAACGCCGACCTGCTGGAGAAGTTCAACAAGCAGGGCGATGCGTTTGCCACTCTGCAGCAAAACTTCGACGCACTGAAGGCCAAGCTCGAAGGCACCGAGAACCACAGCGACAAGCGCCCAGCTGCCACCGGCAAGGATGCCTCGGAGCTGGCCGACTGCTAAGCAAGCTACAGCCGCTCAATAGCCGCTCTCACCAACAACCGACACCAGTTTTTATAGGGACGCAATCATGCGCAACGAAACTCGATTTAAATTCACCGCCTACGTGGCGCAGCAAGCCGCGCTGTCCAACGTGGCAGACGCCGCCGTCAAGTTCGCCATCGCGCCCAGCGTGCAGCAAACCTTGGAGCAACGCATTCAAGAGTCCAGCTCCTTCCTGGGCAAGATCAACATCGCCCCCGTCGATGAAATGATGGGCGAGCGCCTGGGCCTGGGCGTGAACGGCCCCATTGCCAGCCGCACCGACACCAGCGGCAACGATGAGCGCAAGCCCACCGACGTGTCGGACATGAACAGCCATAAATACATGGCAGTGCAAACCAACTATGACACCGCCATTCGCTATGCCAAGCTGGACATGTGGGCGAAGTTTCCGAACTTCCAAAAGCTGCTGTCGGGCGCCATCATCCAGCAGTGCGCGCTCGACCGCATCATGATCGGCTTCAACGGCACCAGCGCAGCGGTTAACACCAACCGTGCAACCAATCCCTTGCTGCAGGACGTAAACAAAGGCTGGTTGCAAGACCTGCGCGAGAACCGTCCCGAAGGTGTGATGAAGGCCGGCCAGACGGCGGGCAAGGTCAAAGTAGGCATGGATGCAGCCGGCCAAAAGCTGGCCGATGCGGACTATGCAAGCCTGGACGGCTTGGTGTACGACGCCCGCCATGCGTTGATCTCGCCCATCTTTTCCGAAGCTGCCGACCTTGTAGCTATCGTGGGCCGCGACCTGATGCACGACAAGCTGTTCCCCATCGTGGACAGCCAAAGCGCACCCACCGAGATGATCGCCGGTAGCCTGGTGGTCAGCCAAAAGCGCCTGGGCGGCCTGCAGGCTGTCACGGTGCCATTCTTCCCGCCCAACGCCGTGCTGATCACCAGCCTGGACAACCTGTCCATCTACTACCAGGCCAGCGCACGCCGGCGCATGGTCAAAGACCAGCCCGAGAAAGACCGCATCGCCACGTTTGAATCGTCCAACGATGCATTCGTGATCGAGAACCTGGAAAAGGCCTGCCTGGTCGAAAACATCGAACTGGCCTAAGCCCAGCGCACCGGCCTGCCATCGGCGGCTAAAAAAATAGGCCGCTCTTTAGCGGGCCGGTGCCCACCAACACCAAGCGGGGAACATCCACATGCGACAGACACCAGCCCAAGCGCACTACATGCGCACCATGGCTGCCCTGGCGGCCAGCGCTGGCAGTGCCACCGACGCCTACGGCCAGACTATCGGCACCGCCTACGAACTGCAGCTTGTCCAGTTGCACCAACACCGCATTGCGCTGAAAGACCTCAAGAGCAATGAGCGCAAGGCCGAAGCCAAGCGCGCCATGCTGCCCGAATACGACGCCTACCTGGCCGGGGTGTTTGACACCAAGCCAGGCACGCAAGACGAAGTGGTGGCCACCATCCTGATCTGGGCCATTGACGCGGGCGACTATTCGCGCGCGATGCTCCTGGCCGAATACGCCCTGGCGGCTGGCATCAATCCGCCCGACAACTACAACCGCGATATGGCCAGCGTGGTGGCCGAGGAAATCGCCGAAGCCGTACTGGCTGGCCGTCTTGCTGGCCCCGAGGCCGTTTCTGTCACCCAGCGCGTGCTGGAGCTGACCGCCGAGGCCGACATGCATGACCAGATCAAGGCCAAGCTGAACAAGGCTGCAGGCTGGGCACTGCTGGGAAAGACCAACAGCCAGGACATTGCCATGGATGCCAAGGGCCGCACGCTGCAAGTGTGCAGCGCGGCCCTGCCATACCTGCAGCGCGCTATGGAGCTTGATCCAGTGCGCGCAGGCGTCAAAAAAGACATTGAGCGATTGGAAGCGCGCCTTAAAAAGTAGCGCCCCAATCGCCGAACCAGTCGCACCCCGCGAGCCGTGGCGGCCCCAGGGCAAAGGCAGCATTGATTTGCCACCGCCTGACGCCCTGGGCCACCGCCACACCTAACACCCTGAAAGCCTGACGCCGTGAATTCGCCCTTTGTCGCTGTCGCCAACCCGCCTATCAAGGGCGCCGAGCCATCGGTGACCAATGACGGCTGGTGGCCCGATGTGAACTGCGAGAAGCTGCGCGAAGACGCCAGGCTCGACGGCACCGTGACGCCGCCCCGCCTGCTGCTGGCCGTGGAAGAGGCCATGCTCAGTGTCAACAGAGAGCTGGGCGACTGGCAGGCCGCGCAGATGGCGCTGGGCTATGCCAGCCTGGCCGATGTGCCAGCCACCCAGCTGGGCGGCCAGAGCGTGAAGCTCAAGCACTACCAGCGGGCCATCCAATCGCATGTGCAGTCGCAGCTGGCCAGCGCCTACCGCGACATTGACACGCTGCCTGATGGCGCGGGCAAAGAAAGCCGGGTGCGCAGCGCGCTGGAGATCCGGCAAGACAGCCTCGACACCCGCACCCGCCACGCCATTGCCGACCTGCAGGGCTTGCCCCGCGTGATTGCCGAGCTGCTATGACCGGCGCGCAAAACACCATCACCGTGCGGGCGCTGCAAAACGATGTGCTCGATGCGCTGGTAAATCGCCACCTGGGCAGCACAGCGGGCCACGTAGAGGCCACGCTTGCCGCCAACCCGGGCCTGGCCAAGGTGGCCATGGATATCCCCATGGGCATGCCCGTTCGCCTGGTCAAGGCCGTGCAGCCCGTGCAAGACCGCATCAACCTTTGGGACTGACGACACGATGAACAAGCTGCAAACCTATTTGACCGAAGCCGGTGTGCCCGCTGAGCTGCACGCCCAGGCGCTGGCCAGCCTGCAAAGCGCGCGCAAGCCTGCATTGATCCGCTTTTGGCTGGGCCTCACTGCCCCCATCGTGTGGCTGTTCATCGCTGCACTGCTGCCCCGCAAGGCCGAGCAGCTGCCGCGCTGGCTGCGCTGGTACGACAATAACATCAGTATCAACGGGGACCGCTCTGACTGGGCGCTGATCGATGGGCGGCATGTGCGCATGCCCGCGCCCGACGAAGATGTGGTGCGTGACGATGGCCAGCATGTGAGCTACCGGCCGCCGTACAGCCCGCGCAGCTTCTTGCCGCGCTGGAATTTCAACGGCATCCGCAACCGCTGCGGCTGGCTGGCCAAGAAGTGGGGGCAGCCCCTGGATGGCATCGCCTATCGCGCTGGGCTGCCGGTGCTGGATGGCGAATGGGGCAACCCAAATATCGGCCGCCAGGTGATGGGCATCCGCGTGGCGTGCGCCAGTGGCGTCTGGCAGCTGGTGCGCACCAGCAAGCTGTGGGGCGGCACCAAGACCGAGAACTACGGGTTTGAAGTCCTGAACGCCAACACTATCGACCGCTTTGCTACATGCACATGGACGGCCTGGAGCTGGAAGGGGCCAAAGAAATGAACATCGAAGAAGCCGCACGCGATGCGGCCATTGCATCTGCGGGCGGAAAAACCGCGCTGACCAGCGGCGGCGCGCTGGTGGGCTGGGGCCTGCTTAGCAGCGAATGGGTGTTTGGGATCATCGGCGCCTGCATCGGCATTGCAGGCCTGGCCGTGCAGTACTACTTCCAAAAGCGCCGGCGCGACGATGACCGCAAGCAAGCCGCCGACGAGAACCGCCGCGCCGAGGAAATCCACAAGCTGAAAATCCAGCTCTACAACAAGCAGCTAAACGGCGTGCCCAGCCCTGACGCGTCGGTGATCGTCAGCCCGCCGCCCACGCGCAGCAAGCAGACCGATCTGCCAGTTACCGACTTTGGAGGGCTGCCCGATGACTAGACCCCTGCCATACGTGCCCAAGGGCACCATCATTGCCAAGGGCGCCACCGCAGTGGCGGGCGCCGTTGCAGCCATCCTGCTCACCACCTTGCCGGTGGACGAGGGCCGGGTGCTGCCTGCCTATCTCGACCCGGTGGCCATCCCCACCATTTGCGAGGGCTGGACGCGCGGCGTAAAGCTGGGCGATGTGGCCACGAACGCCGAATGCGATGCGCTCACCCTGCAGGGCATACAAGAGGCCTGGCAGCTGTTTGAGCGCTGGGTGCCCGCCGAGGTACGCGATGCCATGCCCGACTCCAGCGTGGCCGCCTTCCTCTCTTTCATCTACAACGTCGGCCCGGGCGCGCCAGGCGTAAAAGACGGGTTTGTCTACCTGAAAAAGGGTACTTACAGCACCATGCTGCGCCTGCTGCGCGGCGGCGATGTGGCAGCTGCCTGCCGCCAGTTGCCCGCCTGGGCATCGGCCAAAGAGCGCAAGCTGCGCGGCCTGGCCTTGCGCCGTGATCGGGAGATGGCCATGTGCCTGAAAGACCTCAAGCCATGAAAAAGCAAACCGGCGTCATCGACTGGCTGACCGTCATCGTCTGCGCCGCGCTGCTGGCGGCCCTTTGGGCGGGCTACGGCTGGGCATACCGCAATGGCTATGCCGCGCGCGACCAGATCGCCCAGCAGGACGATGCCAAGCGCCAAGCGGCTGAGCGCACCGAGGCCGCCCGCCAGGGCGAGGCCAGCCGCACCGCAGACAACCAGCTGCGCGACCAAGCCGCGACCCTTGCCCGTGAATTACAGGAGAGCAAAGACCATGCAAAAACTATTGAAGCTGAGCGCGACCGCGCTTTGCGTGCTGGTAGTCAGCGGCTGTCAGTCCGCACCACCAGCTGCGCCGCCCCCGCAGTACCTGCTGAGCGAGCCGCCCAGCATGCCGGCGCTGGGCCTCAAGAAGCGCGAGCCGAACTACTGGCAGAGGATGCAGCCGATATTGCAGCCATCACCGCCGACGCCGAAGACGCCACCCGCGAGCTGAACAGCTGCATAGACCAGTACAACGCGGCCAAGCAGGCGCTGGACGATTGGAAAAACACCATCTGGAAAGGCCCCAAGCATGTGGAAGCTGCAAAGCCTGCGCACCCTCATTGAGGCCGCAGTCCCTGACCTCAAGGCCAACCCCGAAAACCTCATAGTCCTGGCCAGCTCGGGCCAGGCCGTGACGACGATGGCTAAGAGCCTATCGTTTGAGTACGCCTACACCATTGAAGTGACCGTGCTGGACTTCACCGGGCACACCGATGCGCTGTTTGTGCCGCTGATCGCCTGGCTGCGCGTCCACCAGCCCGAGCTGCTGCTCAACCCCACCAGCCAGGCCACCGGCCTGCAGTTCCAGGTGGAGCTGCTCAACACTGCCGGAGCCGATATCGGCATTCGTGTGCCCGTCACCGAGCGCGTGATTGTCACCGCCGACCCCAGCCACCCCACGCGCCTGATTTGCGACCACCCCGCCGAGCCCCAGGTAATCGGTACCAACCGCTTGCCCGAGCATTGGCAGCTGTGGCTTAAAGACCAGATGCTGGCCGAATGGGACATTCCCACCCCGCCAGAAGAAGCGCGGTTTGTGCTGTAGCCCATGGCAGACTTTCGCGCCATTGAAGACTGGGCCGGCCACCTGCTGGCCAAGCTCGATGGCACAGCGCGCCGGCGCCTGGCCGTGGACATTGCGCGCAAGCTGCGCACGGCCAACACCCAGCGCATGCGCGCCCAGACTGACCCCGATGGCAACGCTTGGACACCGCGCAAGGCACCCAGCGGCGCATTGCGCAGCAAGCGCGCCCAGGTGCGCCAACAGGCCCAGCAGCGCAAGCCCATGTTCGCCAAGCTGCGCATGCAGCGCAACATCCGGGCGCACAGCGAGGGCGGCAACGCGGCGGTGGTGGAGTTCGTGGGCCGCGCCCAGCGCATTGCCCGCGTGCATCACAATGGCGAAACCGATCTGGTGAACCCTGGCGGCCCAAGCTACGACTACCCAGCCCGCGAGCTGATCGGCATCAGCAAAGATGACACCGATTGGCTGCGCGAATACCTGCTGGACTACCTGAGCAAGTAGCGGCCACCCGCTGCAAAAAATGTGCGAGGCGCAGCCACAGCGCCCGCTGCTGGCCTTCCGCGCGCGCGCGGCCGACACTGGCCGCATGCCCCCAAACACCAGCCCAGACACCAACCCGCTAGAGCTTGCCCGCCAACTCGCCAACGTGGCGCGCCTGGGCACCATTGCGGCTGTTGACCTGGGCACCGCGCGCTGCCGCGTCAAGACCGGCGACAACGAAACCGATTGGCTGCCATGGTTTACAGGCCGTGCCGCAGGCGAGAAGGGCAGCCAGTGGTGGCCGCCTGTCAAGGGCGAGCAGTGCATGGTGCTAGCCACGGGCGGCGACATGGGCCAGGGCTGCGTGCTGCTGGGCGTGTACAGCGACCGCATGGCCGCACCCAGCAAGCAGGCAGACACCTGCCGCACTCAGTTCAGCAAACAGGACTACAGCGAAACCGCCAAGGGTGAACACCTGCTGCACCTGGACAAGCGCGTGCGCTTTGAAGTGGCAGAGGGCTGCAGCATCACCATGGAGGGGGACAACATCACCCTGCAGGCCGGTAGCACCACGCTGAGCATTGGCCCTGCCCAGATCACTGCCAACGTCGATGTGATCGCCCAGGGCATCAGCCTGGTGAACCACCCGCACAAGGGCGTCCAAAAGGGCCAGGCATTGACGGAAGGTCCGGTGCCAGCATGATGAACGCCCAGACCGGCACCCGCATGGATGCCATCAGCCACCTGCGCCAATCGGTGATGGACATCCTGACTACGCCCATCGGCAGCCGGGTGATGCGCCGCGACTATGGCAGCCTGCTGCAGGCGCTGGTCGACCAGCCCGACAACCTGATTGCGCAGACCCGCGTTTTCTCCGCCATCCAATCGGCGCTGATGCGCTGGGAGCCGCGCATTGAAGTCAAGCAGATCAAAAGCCTGCGCGACCCAAGCCGCCCCGGCTATGCCGAGTATCAAATTTTGGGAACCTACAACAGCGACTTTGGCGCAAGCCAGCCGCTGCGCCTGTCGGTGTCCATTGCTTGGGGGGCATCCGCATGATCGACCTGGCCACACTGCCCGCGCCCGCCGTAGTCGAAGCCCTCAACTGCGAAACGATTCTGGCCACCAGCAAAGCCGACCTGGCCAACCTGCTGCGCCCGCACTTGCCCGCTGTAGACGATGTACTGGCCCTGGAGAGCGAGCCGCTCACCAAGCTGCTGGAAGCCTTTGCCATGCGCGAAACGGCTTTTCGTGCGCGCGTCAACGATGCGGCCCGTGCCCACCTGCTGGCCTTTGCCAGGGGCGCCGACCTCGACCACATCGCGGCCCTGGTGGGCGTCACGCGCATGGATGGCGAGGCAGACGCCCGGCTGCGCACCCGTGTGCAGCTGCGCATTGCGGCCCTGGCCAGCCAGGGCACGCGGGAGTACTACGAGTATCAAGCGATGACCGCCAGCCTGAACGTGCGCGCAGCCATGGCCACCAGCCCGCTGGCTGGCAAGGTGCTGCTGCAGCTGTGGTGCCAAGACCAGGCGCAGGCCGCCGCCACGCTGGCGGCTGTCACTGCCGTGCTGAACAGCGATGCCGGGCGCATGCTGGGAGTGCCCATCACGGTGACCGTGGCCCAGCCAAAGGCCGTCAACATCACCGCCAACATCTACCGCAACCGCAATGCCCCGGCCAACCTGCAGCAACTGCTGCAGACCCGGCTGCAGGATGCCTTTGCCAGCATGGCCGACCTGGGCGCCACTGTGGCGCGCAGCTACATCACCACGCTGCTGCATGTAGAAGGCGTTGTGACGCGGGTGGAATACCCCGACAGCACCGCGCCTGCCGAAGTGACCGCCATTCCTGTGGGCTACTTCCCCACCCTGGGCCAGGTGCTGCTGGTGGACATGGGGGTGGCATAGCCATGGCCGGCCCCAAAGTCTCCCAGCGCCACCGCAGTGTGCTGCCCCCCAATGCCAGCTTGCTCGAGCGCGCCATTGATGGCAACTTTCCAGCCGACTGGGGGAGCCTGGCCGACCAGGCTGAGCCCGCCGCCGATCCTGATGTGCTGCTGCCCTGGGTAGCGGCTCAATGGCAGCTCAGCCAGTTCGACCGCTACTTTGCCGATCCGCGCGAGCTGCTGGCCAAGGGCCTGCCATGGCTGCGCGAGCGCGGCAGCGCCGCCGCCGTCAAGCGGGCCATGGGCTGGCTGGGTTACGCCGGCGTGCGGATCGAAGAGGACGGCGCGCGCTTGCACATCAGCCCTGGCCGCGAAGTCTCCATTGCAGATATGCAGCACATCGCCTACATGGTGCGGGCCAGCATCCCGCTGCATGTGAAGTTTTACCGCCTGTTCCATCGCTATGACCTGCGCCGCATCCGGCTGGACAACCGCCCGCGCCTGGACAGCGGCATGCTCGACAGCGACAGCGGTGTGCCCATCGATGTGGGCGGCGAAGTCATCCTGGGCAGCCAGGGACAGTTTTTTAACGCGGTGGCCCAGCGCCCCCGCAACGCCATGGTGCGCACGCTGGCCACCATCGGCTGGAGCTTGACCACGCGCCGCAGGGATGTGCTGCGCCTGGATTCTTGGCGTCTTGACCGGCGCTTGCGCAAGGCCCCGCGCCTGCTGGCCACCAATGTGGAAGCACCCAACACCCCAGCCTATGCCCGGCTGCCCGCTCAAGCGGTCTATGGCAGGGCCTATGCCACCACGGCCGCCGCCCGCAACGCGCAGCCAGCGCTGGCACGGGCGGACACCTATTGCGCCGTGGTGCCGCGCACTATCCGCGCCCGCACTTGGACGGGCTTCTGGGATGGCCACGCCTGGCAAGAGTCTGAAATCGCAACCAAATACACCGAGGAAAACACACCATGACAGCAGCCGTTTTGCAAGATGCTGGCCGCATTGCCCTGGCCAAGGCCCTGGCCGCCATGCCCGCACACTTTGCGTGGGGCCGGGGTGATGGCGCCTGGCCGGCGCCGCCCGCCGTGCCCAGCAACCGCACCACCTTGCTGGCAGAGGTGGGCCGGCGCCTGGCCACCATCGTGCGCTATGTGGTGCCCGCCACCGAGGCTGATTTTGATGTGGAGATGGACGCCAAGCAGTTCTACAAATTCAGCGCCGACCCCACGCCATATCTGTACCTGCGCGCCGAGTTTTCCACCGATGACGCCCTGAACGAAGAGATCCGCGAATGCGGCCTGTTCTTTGGCACCGTGGCCAAGGCTGGCGTGTCTGCGGGTCAGCGCTACCTGAAACCCGAGCAGGTGCAGGACGCGGGCTTTATCTACCACCTGACCTACCGCAGCAAAGCAACGCGCGAGGGCCAAAAGGCCTACGAAGAAGCGGTGTTGCCTCTGTAAATCCCGGGACAAGCAATGACCATTTACAAAACCTTTGGCCGAGCTGACGGCTTTGTCAGCGTGGATCACCATGCAGACCGCATTCTGCAGTCGCGCGAGTTGAACGACAGCCAGGCCATGCAGCAGGACGCGCTGCGCCGGATCGCAGACGGCATTTTTAGCGACGGCGATATTCGTGAGGGAGCCCGCTGCGCCATGAGCGCGACCACCGGAATTGCCGCCATGGAGGCCGGGAGCATCTACATTGCCGGTCGCATCCACGATGTGGCCGCTGCGCTGGTGGAAGTGCCGGTACTGGGCACCCAGTATGTGGGCATCTACCTGGAAACCACGACGGTGACGGCGGTCGATGACCCGCGCCTCTACAACCCAGCGGTGGAAGGTGAAGGGCAGAACGAGCCAGGTGCCGACCGCACGCGCATGGTGGCGCGCTGGGGGCTGGCTGGCAGCCAAGACCAGCCGGGCGACTTCTTCCCCGTGTGGACGATTGAAGACGGGGTGGTCAAGCCCCGCGAGGCGCTCAGCAGCAACAGCCCAATCATGGGCGCCATCAAGGACTACGACATCGCGAGCACTGGCGGCGGCAACTACGTGGTGGACGGCATGACCGTTCTCATGCATGTCGATGACCAAGACGGAAACCAGATCTACACCGTCAAGGCCGGTGAAGCGCATGTAGGCGGCATAGCTGTGTTTCGCCCAGTTGACAGAACCGTGGTTTATGCCGCAGTGCCCAACACCATGCAGGTGCTGAGCGAGCCCCATGCCGCCAGCGGTGAAGCCTTGCAGACCATCACCTTTGACCGTTACCCGGTTTTGAAGCCTGCCACTGTGCGCGTGCAGCGCAAGAAAACCCAGCAGGTGAACCGGGGGCCGGTGCTGGGTGGCGCTGACCAGCTGAACGAAAACAGCGTGGTCAAGATCAACAGCATCAAGCTGGGCGGAACCACCTATTACGAGCCTGCCGACTTCAAACTGACGGCGGGGCAGGTGGACTGGAGCCCTAGCGGCGCAGAGCCAGCGACCGGCAACCTGTATACGGTGGAGTTTGAATTCATCAGCATCGAGCCGGTGCTGAACCAAACGCCCACCACGTTCCAGATTGCGAACCCGGTCAACGGCACGGTGCATTACGTGGACTATGAATTTGCCATGCGCCGCTATGACCGCCTGGTAATGGATGACCAGGGGGTATACAGCGTTATCAAGGGTGTGCCTGCCACCTGGCAGCCAGTGCCGCCCGATGTGCCTGACGGCCAGCTGCTGCTAGCCACCGTGTACCAAAGCTGGATGCAGGAAACACGCCGCCTGATTCTCGACAGCTGGCGTATGGTGCCCATGCAGACCATCGCCAACTATTCCAACCGCATGGACGATATCGAGCTGGACTTGGCCGAGCTGCGTTTGGCTACGGATGTGAACGGGCGCTACAGCGGCCTGAAAAAGGGCTACTTTGCTGACCCCATGCGCGACGACAGCATGCGCGACCAGGGGCTCGAGCAGACTGCGCAGATTCTCGACGGCGCGCTGCAGCTGTATGAGGACTTTGGCGCCCATCTGCTCGATGACGGCAAGACCTCGTATTCGATGGGTTTCGATATCGTGACGGGCCTGCGCCAAGCAGCGTACAGCCGCAGCATGGCCATCAACCCCAGCATTGGCGTAGGCCAGCTGCCCGCGTCTGTCATCCTGGCGCCGCCCATTGACCGCTGGGAAGTGCCGGGCGTGCGCCAATATCCCAAGGGCGTGAAGTTCCATTACAACCCGATCTGGAACCCGGGCCAGACGGTGGCCAACAGCGTGCAGGCCGAGTTTGACAAGACCTTTGATAAATCGCTGGTCGATACCAGCGATCTCTACCTGCGTGAGATCGATGTGGGTGTGACGCTCACCGGCTTTGATCCGCTGGAGCCGGTCAAGTCGGCCACTTTTGACGGCCAGCCTGTGGCATTCAAAAACGCCCAGGGCCAAACGCCATCGGCCAATGCGCAAGGGGTGGTGGAGGGCAGCTTCAAGGTGCCAAAGGGCATCACCGTGGGCACCAAGCGCGTGCGCATCGAAGGAGACAACGGAAGCTATGGCGAAGCCAGTTACACGGGATCGGCCACATTGAAACTGCAACTCTATTACCTGTACAGCGGCAACTTTATTACTGCCGGTGTAGGCATCGAAACGGTGAACTATGTCTTATAACGTCCTGACCCAAGCCATCAACCCACCTACTACCTGGCAGTCTGCTGGTGCCAACCTTTTCTTTGCACGAAAGGGTCAGGCCGTGCTTGTCAGCATCAGCCGGGCCGATGAAAAGGGTTTGCCCAAAAACGAGCTGGCCACCGTGCGGCTGGAACCCGACCAGATCAACACCGTGGGCGCTACCCCTGTATCCTGGCCTGCCCCCGTGCTGATGCAGGCCGGCGTGCCCTATGCCCTGAGCATCAGCGCTGCCGATACCGACACCGCGCCCTATGTGGCGCAGGTGGGTGAGGTCAACCAGGCGGGCGGCTATGTTACGCAGCCGCCTGCAGAGATTGGTGCGCTCTCGCACACGAACGAATCGGGGGTGGTGACCAAATACTCCAACCGGTTCTTGCGCTTTGAGCTGCTTGCCGTGCAGTACAAGCAGACGGCAGAGACCTTTGTGGTGGGGCAGCAGCCAGTAGTGAACGCCACCAATCTGACGGTGAATGCGGGCGCCATTCAGCCGGCGCCCGATGCCCAGGTGACCTACCAGCTCAAGCTGCTGGACGATCAAGGCGCCGTCAAAGCCACCCACGACGTGGATGTGGCGCAACCCATCCAGCTGGCTGCGCCACACACTGGCGCCGTGCAGGTTGAGGCCACCTTGCGCCGCGCCGCCAATGGCCTGGCCCCGGTGCTGGAGCAAGGCACCGTGCTGGTGGTGGGCAGCTTGCTGACCCAAGGAACTTACATCACGCCTGCGGTGCAGCTGGCAGGGGGCAACGCCATTACGGTGATTTTTGAGGCCAGCTTGCCAGCGGGTTCATCCGTGAAGGTGGCCTGCAGCACCGACAACGGCGCAACCTGGGTAGATGTGCCTTTTGAAAGCAGCAGCGCGCAGACGGCTGGCAATGTGGAGCTGACCCACAAAAAGACCGGGCTGGCAGGTGCTGCGCTGCGCGTGCGCCTGCAGTTGTTGGGCAACACCAATGCCCGACCCAAGGTGCGCAACCTGCGCGCAGTGATTCTGTAAGGGTTTGGCCATGGCAATCCAAGACGACATTACAGACTACTTCGGGCTGGAGTTGCCCTACGCGGGCAACCCGCTGGAAGTGGATGTGGAGCGCCTGCGGGCGCTGGGCCGCGCCGTTGACAACGCGCTCAATGACCTGCGCGAGCTGATCGACACCAAGGCCGAGGCGCAGGCGGTAGACGGCGCGCTAGATGCGCTGCAGAAGGCCATCAACGACATGGGCGCCGCGCGCGTGCAGTCGGTCAATGGGAAAGCGGGCGTCAACATCACCTTGGCGCGCGCTGATTTGAAGCTGGGCCCGGCCAACGGGCCCAGCACCACCAGCATTGCCTATGACACCAGCGGGCGCGTGTCGGTGGTGACTGAAATGCTGGACGCCAAGCAAGCGGTGACGGTCATCAGCTATGACGCTGCCGGGAACGTCAAAACCGTGGTCACCACCTATGACGGGCGCAAGCGCACCGAAACCATGACCTACAACAATGGGCGGCTGGAAAGCACCACCGCAACAGAGGAGGGAGTATGAGCACTTCTTTATTGGCCCAATCCCTTGCAAAGCTGGGCGAGTTGGCCACAAGCCTGGGCACTGCGCTGACCAACATCGCGGGGGTGCAGACCACCGCCAACACCATTCGCACGGACGTTACCAGCGCGCGCGACAACGTGAATGCCACGACAAATGCCGCACGCGACAACGTTAAAAGCCATGTGACTTCGGCGGTAGGTGGCATTGTTAGGCAGAGCTATACCGTTTTACCCACGGTGATTTGGCTCAATGGAAACGGAGGCGCGGGCGGCGTTATATATGCCGATATTCCGATTGGTGCTGTTAATGTCAATAAGGCATTTATTCAGCCTCAAAGACTTCTAATTTCTCAGGGTGGCATTGCGTATTTGACGTACAGATTCATTAGCAGCACGGTTGTCCGCGTTGAGGCGTCTTATGGATCAAACGTTACAGCTGGCTCAAATTGGGTTGTTGGTTTTAGTGTTACGGAGTTTTCATAATGGCAGCCTCTTACGCATTTACGAATGATGTTGGGATATGCATCGTGGAATGTAAGTACCCTTTTGCGCTCGATCCGCTGCCTACCAATGCAATCTTGCTGAAACAGGGTGAGACGCGCATCGGCCAAAAGTGGACGGGCAGCAAGTGGGTGCCCGTGGTGGCCCAGGCCGACCAGCGCCCGGCCATCGTGGTGGAGAACATCACCGCCGATGCAGGCAGCAATGCGCACACCATCATTGCAGACAACTTCGCCGAGGTGCGCACCAGGGTGGGCGCTATGCTGGCCATCTCCGTGCGCATGGAAGTGGGCGGCCAGCTCTACCCGGTCAATGAGGCATTCGATATGCCTATCACCAGCGTGGACGGTCGCGTGTACCCCAAGCGGGTGCTGTTTGAAGCGGGCCGCGCCACGTTCACCATCACGATGACCGAGCCCCGGATCTGGAACGTCACGGCGGAAATGATCAACAGCGGCCTCCCCCCTGAAAAGCAGATGCGCTTTGCCGGCCTGCGCGTGGTGGCCGCCGAGATTTAGACCCGCTTCCCACCCAACCCACAACCCGCCCAGGCGGGTTTTTTTGTGCCTGGCGCAGCCACAGCGCCCGCTGCTGGAGTTTCGCGCGCGCGCGGCAGACACTGACGGCTACAGAGAAATCAAGCGCGCCCATGCACAGGCTTGCGCACCCATTCACCCTTTGGAGTATCCGAATATGGCAACAGGAAACCTGGCCAATTACCACCACGGCGTGCGCGTTGTCGAAGTCTCGGGCGGCACCGCTGAATTGCGCATTCCATCGACTGCGGTCATTGGCCTGGTGGCCACCGGCCCCGATGCAGACCCGGCTGTTTTCCCGCTGGACAAGCCTGTGCTGTTCAGCAGCATCAGCAAGGCCCAGGCAGCAGCCGGCAGCGAAGGCACGCTGCCCCAGGCGCTGGCCATCATCGCCGACCAAGTGCGGCCCATCATCATCGTGGTGCGCGTGGCCGAGGGTGTGGGCGAAACCGACGAAGAAAAGGCCGCAGACCAGACCAGCAAGGTGGTGGGCGACTACATCAACGGCAAACGCACCGGCATTCAAGCTTTGCTCGATGCGCAGTCCCAGCTCAAGGTAAAACCGCGCATCCTGGGCGCACCGGGCCTGGACACCAAGCCTGTGGCCGAGGCGCTGACCGCAGCCGCTGAGAAGCTGCGCGCCATGGCCTATGTGTATTGCGATGGCTGCCAGGATGTGAGCGAAGCGCTCGAATATGCGGACGGTTTCGGCAAGCGCGAAACCATGCTGATCTGGCCCAACGTGATGCGCTGGGACTCGACCGCCAAGGCCAACGTAGTGGTGCCTGCTGTGGCATTTGCGCTCGGTGGCCGCGCCAAGATCGACACCGAGCAAGGCTGGCAAAAGACCATCTCCAATGTGCCGCTCAACGGCATCACTGGCCTGGAGCATGCTGTCTTCTTTGACCTGCAAAGCACGGCCACCGATACCGACCTGCTCAACGAAGGCAAGGTGACTACCTGGATCGCGCAGGATGGCTATCGCCTGTGGGGCAGCCGCACCTGCTCGATTGAACCCGAATTCACCTTTGAAAGCGCGGTGCGCACTGCACATGTGCTGGCCGACACCATGGCAGAGGGCCATTTCTGGGCGGTGGACAAGCCCATGCACCCTAGCCTGGCCAAAGACATCATCGAAGGCATCAATAGCCGCCTGCGCAGCCTCCGGAGTGGGGGCTACATCTTGGGCGGCTCTGCGTGGCTCGATACCGAGGTGAACGCCACCGAGACCCTCAAGTTCGGAAAGCTCACTATCGACTACGACTACACCCCAATCCCACCGCTTGAAGACTTGGGCTTTATCCAGCGCATTACTGACAAGTATTGGGGCGACTTCGCCCAGCGCGTGGCCACGGGCCTGTAAGCGCACCCACAAGGCCACCACGCATAAGGAAGCAACACCATGGCACTGCCACGCAAACTCAAAAACTTCATCGTCTTCAAAGACGGTATCAGCTACCAGGGCCAGGCTCCCGAGGTCACTCTTCCGGTACTCACCCGCAAGATGGAGGACTATCAAGCCGGTGGCATGGGCGGCCCTGTCAAACAAGACTTCGGCATGGAAGCCTTGTCCATGGAATACAAGATGGCCGGCTGGGCTGATGGCAGCCACAGCGGATTTGGCGCCGTGCGCCATGACGCCGCGATGATCCGCTTTGCCGGTTCGCTGGACAACGAAGATACCGGTCAAGTGGATGTGGTGGAAGTCGTTGCACGCGGTCGTATCAGCGAAATCGACAAAGGCTCTGCCAAGGTAGGCGAGGCCACCGAGCACACCTACAAGATGGAACTGAGCTACTACAAGGAAGTGCTCAACGGCCAGACCATTGTCGAAATCGACTTTGTGAACATGGTCGAGATCATTGACGGCGTGGATAACCTGGCTGCCACACGCGCGGCGCTGGGTATCTAAGCCCGCAACCCTACGCAGCTTTGCCAAGCTGCTGGGCGTGCCTCTGTACGGGGCTGCCCAGTTCCAACAGCGGGCCGCGCATCAACCCGTGCGCCCGCTGTCTTTTTGATAACCCGGAGAAGAACATGCAAACAGCTGAGCAAATCGAAACCACTATCAATGGCCGCAAGTGCGCTACCGTCGTGCTGCAGGAGCCTGTTAAGCGCGGAGAAACACTCATTGCCTCCATTCAATTGATGAAACCGCGCACCGCTGACCTGCGTGGCCTGCAAATCCCCCAAGTGCTGGAGATGGATGTGGATGCGCTGACCAAATTGCTGCCGCGCATCACGGTGCCTACCCTCACCAAGCCCGATATCGACAACCTTGACCCGGCTGACCTGGTGGCTTGCGCTATGGGGGTGGCCGGTTTTTTGGTGCCGAAGTCGGCCATGGATCTACCCCTAGCGTAGAGGACGCCATAGCCGATATAGCGTTTTTGTTTCATTGGCCGCTAGATCAGTTGGAGCAAATGGAGTTGGGGGAGCTGCTGAACTGGCGGCGTTTGGCGGTGGAGCGGCACAACGCTATCAAAGCACCGCCAGAGAGAAAGGGTTAAGATGCCACGCTATGAGCGGATTCATCATATTTACATTGGCAGTGCTGGGCATCTTGGTGTTGCTCGGCGGTGCCTTTATGTTTATGTACTTCTCGGGCTTAGCCGGGGGCGCGGTGATGAATCGCATAATGCGCGCCAATGGTTATCACGCGCCATCCCAGTCCGATGCTGCCGAAACTTCGCAGCAACGGCTGCGCGATATGGCCGAAGCCGAGCGCATCGACGCGCTGCTGCGCGATTTCGACCGCGTGACACACAGCAAGTAGTAATTAGCGGCATGGCGCCACGGGGGCGTCATGGTTGATAAGCTGCGTTTAGAAGTCCTGCTAGCTGCAGTCGATAAGGTTACCGGGCCATTGCGCAAAATCGCTGTGGGTAGCAAGGCTACATCCAGCGCAATCGGTGACACTGAAGCAGCTTTGAAGCGACTGCAATCGCAGCAGCGGCTGGTCCAAAAGCTGGAGAACTCCAAGCCCGGGCTTACTCAGGAGCGCGATAAGCTGCGCGTCCTTAACGAGCAGATTGCCGCCATGCGTGCGCAGGGCATAGCTAACAAAAAGCAGATTGCCGACAAGCAGCGAGAAATTGCCCAGCAAGCGGCGGCCTATGAACGCCAGCGCGCGGCCGTGATGCGTCTGCGCTCTGAGGTAAATGCATTGGGGCTGGGAAAGGTCTCTCTTGCGCAAACCAAGCTGGCCAGCGATATCGCAGCCACCAATACCCAGTTGGACGCGCAAAAGCGTAAGTTTGAACAACAGCGACAAGTCGAAGAACGGCTAGCTGCGCTTCGGGATAAGCACGCCACGACCATGACAAAAATGGGCATGTGGGGTGCCACTGCTGCAGGCGGGATGATGGCCGGCCAAAAGATCAAGTCCACCTTGATACCGGCGGTAAACACCTATGCTGATGCAGAGGATGCACAGTCCCAGCTGAAAGTCTCGTTCATGCAGGCAGAAGGCAGCGTTGTGCCTGAGTACGAGCAGATTTTGGGGTTGGCCAACAAGCTGGGCGATAGGTTGCCGGGCACGACCGCAGATTTCATCAAGATGTTCACTGTGCTGCGAAAAGAGGGTATGAGCGCGCAGGCAGTGCTGGGCGGCCTTGGCGAGGCTGCGGCGAATCTGGGGGTGCTGCTGCAAGTAGCTCCGGAAGAGGCCGCAGCCAAGATGGCCAAGATGCAAGATTCTCTGCGTGCAACTGAAAAGGAAATGCCGGAGGTTGCTGACCTCATGCAGCGCGCCAACTACTTGGGCGCCGATATGTCGTTCATGCAGTCAGCAATGGGTAACGCAGCACCCGTGATGGATGTGATGAAAGTGCAGGGCGCTGAGGCGATGCGCATGCTGGCACCCATGGCCGTGATGATGAATCAGGCGGGTATGGAAGACGGCGGATCGGTCGGCAATGCCGTCCGCAAGATCTACGACCGTGCCATGAGCAAGAAGAAGGTCGGCAAGGCGAACGAAGCCTTGAAGAAAGCCCGGGCCGGGTTCAGCCTGGACTTTACGAATGGCAAAGGTGAGTTTGGTGGCATGGAGAAGCTGTTTGCTCAGCTCGACAAGCTGCGCGGACTTTCCATGCAAACGCGGGGGGAAGTCATCAATGAGCTTTGGGGAGACGACGCTGAAACCAATCGGGTATTGACCAAATGGATCAATGACAACCTGGATGGATACAAGCAAACCGTGCAGAAGATGCAGGAGCAAGCTGACCTGCAAAAGCGCGTCAATGAGCAGCTGTCCACGCTGAAAAATGTAGCTGATGCCGCAGGCGGCGCCTACAGCAATCTGCTGAAGGAACTTGGCGCAAGCATTGCCCCGGAAATCAAGGCCATGCTCAATTGGCTGGGCGCCTTGGCTGCGGCCACTAAAGACTGGGTGGTGGAGAATCCTCGTCTCGTTAAAACGCTGATGCTGATTGCAGCCGGTTTGGCGACGGTTCTCACGGTCGGTGGCGCTTTGGGGATGGGCCTGATCGCGTTGCTCGGGCCGATGATGATGTTGCGCTTCTTATCAGCCCGGTTCGCTCTCAACCTGTTGGGTGTCGCTGCAGCGGGTGGCAAGGCCGGGGCCGGTGTCGGTGTAGTCGCACGCGGTGTCGCAGGGATGGTGGCAGGTTGGCAGACTTTCCGAAAATTGGGCGTTGTCGGCTTGCTCACCACTATGAGCGCGCGCGCTGTGGCCGCGTTTGGTTCCTTGCGCACGATGGGCGGCATTGTGGCTGTGTTCAAGGCGGGGTTGGGTGGCCTATTCAAACTGGTGTTTGCCTTTGCCAGGGCCAACCCGCTGACCGCAATTGTTCTGGGCATAGCCGGCGTGGCCGCTGGTGTCTATGCGCACTGGGACAAGATAAAGGAGTATTTCAAAGCTGGCGAATGGTGGAGCCTTGCAAAGGAGATTGGCGCAGCCTTGGAGTGGGGCTTGAATGCCGCCACCTTGGGAATGTATGAGTTCGTCAAGTCCATGGTGCTCAAGGCCTACCACGCAGCCAAATCAGCGGTGGTGGGGCTTTTCAGCAGTGAAGAAGGCACCGAGCCTGGCTATCGCAAATGGACGCCGCATGATGCGCTGGGCAAACCAGGCATGGATACGCTTCGCCCCGGTGCGGGTGATGCAACGATGGCCCCCATGCTGACGATGGCACCGGTTGCGGCCACGGCTGGGCCAACCATTACCACCACCAATAACATCAGCGTGACGGCGGCGCCTGGGATGGATGAAAAAGCTGTGGCCCGGGCTGTGAGTTTTGAAATCGACCGTCAAAACCGCGCGAAAGCTGCACGCATGGGTAGCGCGCTCTACGACACCAACTAGGAACAGAGAACCATGATGGCAGCCCTTGGCCAATTTGTATTTGGCCTCTCGACCCTGGCCTACATCGAACTGCAGCGCAGCCAGGAATGGCGCCACCCCAGCAGCAGCCGGGTAGGCGACCGGCCCGCGCGCCAGTATGTCGGACCAGGCGATGACAAGATCACATTGACCGGCCTGCAGGTGCCCGAGTTCATGGGCGACCGCAAGGCCCTTGACCGCCTGGCCGATATGGCTGACGCAGGCATGGCTTACAACCTGTTCACTGGCAACGATGCCATGGGCGCTTGGATAATCGAGAGCATAAACACCACTCGAACCGTCTTCATCCGCGAAGGTGCCGCGCGCAAGGTGGAGTTCACGCTATCGCTGGCCCGCGTGGATGCACAGCAGGTTGATCCGTCTGGCGGCTTGGACACCGGCCCAGACAGCGGCGCTGGAGATAACGATTGGTATGCCGGCGATCCCTGGGACTGGTGGCTAAATGGCGATGGGGAGTGGTAAGCAATGGCAGAGACAACCCCACCGGAAGCGCTGGATGCTGGCAACGACTACCGCCAGCCCACCTACCTGCTTACCATCAACGGAAGGGACATAACGCCAAAGATCAACGGGCGCTTGATCCGCATTGCGTTGACAGAGAGCCGGGGCGAAGAAGCCGACCAGCTCGATGTGGAGCTGAGCGACCATGACGGAAAGCTGGCCATTCCCCCAAAGGGCGCCATCGTGGCGCTGCGCTGGGGTTGGGTGGGCCACGGCCTGGTGGATAAGGGTGAATTTACCGTGGACGAAATCAGCCACAACGGCACGCCCGATGTGCTGAACATCCGCGCCCGCAGTGCCAACCTGGGCAAGGGCCTGCGCAGCCGCACCAGCAGCAGCTGGCACGACACCACCCTGGGCCAGATCGTGCAAGACATTGCTAAGGCCAACGGGATGGAGGCCAAGGTGGGTGCAAGCCTGACCAGCAAGCGCGTGCAGCACATCGACCAGACCAACGAAAGCCCGGTGCATTTTCTGACCCGCATTGGCCGCCAGCACGACGCCGTGGCCACGGTCAAAAAGGGCGTGCTGCTGTTCCTGCCGATCAACGGCGCAGCGACCGCCAGCGGCAAGGCCATGCCCGCCGTAGTGCTGAACCGCCGCGCCGGCGACCAGCACAGCTACAACAGTTCCGAGCGAGACAGCTACAGCGGCGTGCGGGCCTACTGGGGAGACACCAAAAAAAGCCAGCGCCGGGCCTCTGTCGCGGGCACCGAAACCAACCTGAAAACGCTCAAAGACACCTACGCCACCGAGGCCGACGCCCTGGCCGCTGCGCAGGCAGAGATGGGCCGCATTGTGCGCGGCAAGGCTACGCTGCAGATCAGCCTAGCCATCGGCCAGCCGTCGCTGGCGGTGCAGACGCCCGTCAAGGTCAGCGGCTTTAAACCCGAGATCGATGGCGAAGATTGGCTGATCAAAACGGTGACCAGCGAGCTGGGCGGCGATGGCGGCTTTACCACCAAGCTGGAGATGGAGCGGAACGGGGAAGATGAAGCTCCGACGCGGACTACTGACCCCGATGATCTCCCGGAAGATGGGGAATAGCGGAGCAAGAAAAAGCCACCTTTCGGTGGCTTAAATTGCAAAAGTGTGGAGCTAGTGTCCAGGCCCCAGTATCTTCGGGAGCCAAGTGCCAAGCACCGGAATCAGTTGACTTGCAACAACGGCCCCAACTGTCCATTTGATGATCGAAGATGTGGATGTTGCAACAGTAGCTTTCACGCCTTCCACAGCGGTTCTCACGCTTTCGATATCCGCCTTCGTTGCATAGTGCCTGGCAAATTCATCCTGCTTCAGCTCGATCCGCGTCAATCTTGCTTCGATTGTCGTGAGGCGTTCGCCAATCTTCTCAGCGAGGGATTCAAGTTTTGCGACACGTTGTTCCATATCTCCATTATCTGGGGGCTCGGTGCCCGAAGGCAAGGAGTTGCGGATCTTCTGGAAGTCTGCGGAGAACACGTTATTTGTCATTGTTCGTGAGCCCCTTCACTGAATTGATGAGCAAATCTGAGAAGTCGTTAGGCTTGCCGTCTTGATAGATTTTGCGACTGAGGTCAATGTTGCGATGAAAGTCTTCCGACGTTATGAGGCCTTTATCGAGCAGCGTTTTAGCCAGTGCAACGTTGATGGACAGGCTTGTTGTCGTTAGGCCTTCCACTAGGTCAGCCAGCTTGCCTAGTGCGCCTCCTAGCGCGTCGACGGGATTGGATTCATTGCTCATACATGTCCGTTAATGGTGAAAATGTCTATAGCTCAGCCACAGTAGGCCAGTAGTCCAAAAATGGTGCGATGGTGCCAATATCCCTGCATGCAGCATCTTCAACGCACCGTCTTCAAGCCTCGCGCCATAGGCTCAAGTTTTGATCTGATGGCAGCTCTACTCAACATCAAGAGAAGCAGCACCACAGCTCCCGGTATGGCTTGTAAGCCTCTTTCTTCTTGCTTCACCCATTGCTATCCCTTAAAACCGCCGACCGTTCCACCCATACACCACCATGCCGCAGATCCGCACTTCGTGGCCGCCGTTCAGAATGTCGGTCTGCTTGATCGCCGGGTTGTCGCTGCTGATCTCGTACCTGCCGTCAATCCGCTGTCTCACTCGCTTGATGAACAAGCGCTGATGCGCTTCTAGGACATACACCCCATCGGCATCAACCGAGTGAATATCGGTGTCCACAAGGGCAAAGTCACCGCTTTCCAGGGTACCGCGCATGCTATCCCCGTAGGCATGCACTAAGCGCAATGCCTCGGGCCGGCTGCGCGGGAGGTTCATCTGCACCCAAGTCAGGGACACGGGCACATCTCCCATCACCACATCGGCAGCCAGTGCTTCGCTGCCTGGGCCCATGCTTCCGGTGGCGCTGAGAAGAGGCACATATAGCGTGTCTTCTGAATGGGCGGGGGTGGGTGCGGGGCCTGTGAGCCCGGGGCGCCTAAGGGCCAATACGTCCTGAATTTGGGAAGATGTGTTCTTTGTGCGCTTGCCAGTGATGATGTACGCAACATCAAATCCCAGATTCTGGAGGTGGCCGAGGTATTCGGCTTTCGGAGTCGCTATGCCCTTCTCCCACCCGTAGATGGTGGTCGCTGGCCATAGGCCGGGGCGTTGCAGATCGGCCACTTTCATGTTCTGCAGCTCCCGTTCCTCCCTCAAGCGATTACCAATTTCCGTCTTAATGGACGAAATATCGTAATCATCATTGCTAGATTCCATAAATTTCTTGCCAATTTCTAAATTTAGAAATATCATGCAGCCGTAACACCAAATTACGTCCCTTCTGGGGATGGTACACGACACCGCCGTAGGCGGGGAGGCTTGGCAAATGAACACAAACGCATCAACTCGCGACAGCGACCTAAAGCAGCTTCGTGCTGAACGCGGCGAAGTCCGCAAGAAAATTTCATCCCTGGTTCAACGTGCCGCTGCCGACGCTGGCTTCACGGGGGCTGACTTGCGCGGGGAGGCTAAGAACAGCGTCAAAGCCATCTACCTTGCCGTTTGGAACTACCTCATCAAGCAGCCCAAGGGCGAGCAAGTCCTCACGAATACCAAAGTAGATGCCAAAAGAATCCATGTCGATGGTGCGGCAGATGACGCCGCTGCCATTGCGCAGCGCAATACGGTAGCTGCTTCCAGCGTCCCACGGACTGGCATGCTTTTTTGTGATGGCCAGTACTTTCTTGTCGATGGCGAGCGCCTCTACCCCTTTGATGCGCTGTGTGTGCATGGTGTTGTTTCCCCTTTGGATGACGATTGGTTTACCGCACTGCAGTACGGCATGGCGGTTGCGTGCGAGAAGGCGCGGACGAATGAAGCGGTGCAGGCTTCTGCAATCCCTTGGCCCAATGCGGCGCAGTAACTCCGAGTAACCACAAATCGTACACGACACCGCCGTAGGCGGGGAGGCTTGGCAAATGGCATACAAGAACCCGGATCACGCACGCACGGCCAAGAAGACCGTGCGATTCCGCCCAGAGGACTGGGCCATGTTGGAAGCAATGGCCCAGCGCCTGAAAACTGAACCAGCAACGCTGGTCTACGACATGACCATGCGCCGGGTGGATAACGAGCTGCAGGCATTGGGCCTGGGCGATGTTTCGCCCCAACATAGCGCCGGCGCCGCCTGCTAATTGGCGGCACCCGCACAAAACAAGCGGCAATGACCCATGCAGCTTTCCATCGAGCAGATCGGCTACAGCAAAGACCAGCTGGCAAAGCTGGAGCTGTACCGCCAGGCGATGCAGCTGCCAAGCATTGAAGCGGCTATAGAGCAGCTCAACCGCAGGCAGTTAGACGCCATGGTGGCGGCCATGACCGGTAAGCGGCCAGGCCCGCAGCTGGCAATCAACAACACAACGGCAAAAGCCGGGAGCGCAGATGACAACAGCAACAATCCAACGTGAGCGCCTGACGCAACTGGCGCGCAGCCGCAAGCCAGGCGCATTGGTGGCCAAGGCAGCGCGGCCAATCAAGAAGCTGGCCAGCATGCGCCTGTTTGATAAAGAAATGCAGGAGGCCGACGCGCTGGCGGGTGCCAAGTGCTGGAACCGGGGCTTTTTCCTGCGCACCGTGTTCTTGATGGGCTGGCAGCAGCTGCAGGCCCAAGAGGATCAGCTGCAGTACTTCTTCGGCAGCCGCGTGGACGCTAAGCCTGCCGGCGAGGCGGCCAAGTACCCCAACGTGCTGGCCGGCCTGCGCATCTTCCCGTCCGAGCAGCAGAAGGCCATGGAAATGGCCCACAGCCTGGGCCTGGAGCATGCCGCGCCGTTCCTGCGCTTTGTCTACCTGCTGGGCCTGCAGCAGTACAAGCAGCAGCGCGGCCAGGTGCAATTCTTTGCCAAGCAGTGAGCGGCTATTGAGCGGCTCAAAAGTGGCTATATCGACTGCACAAAGGCACACCATGATGCACACCACAGCAGAACAAAAGGCATTGCACAATGCGGAGCTGAAAAAGGCCGAGCTGCGCAAGCCGCGCGGCAACCACACGGGCCGCCGCCTGCGCATGGAGGGCACCCGCATGGAGTGCCCCCACTGCAAGGCAACGTGCGAAATCCGCACCAGCAAGCCAGTCAGCGCCACGATGCGCGAAACCATCTACCAATGCACCAACGTGGAATGCGGCCACACCTTTGTGGCCACCACCGAGATTGTGCGCACGCTGAGCCCCAGCGCCACGCCTGACCCCACCGTAAATCTGCCGCTGTCCACCCATGTGCGCCGCGAAATGATGCGTGTGGTACTCGACAACGCAGGCGAGGCCGCCCATGACGCGCTGTACACCCAGCCGGTGACCGGCGATCTGTTTGCGGGCGACAAGCCTGCAGGCGCTAGCAGCTAGCGCCAGAGCCGCTCAATAGCGGCCACCACCACACACCCAAACCAATCAATTTTTGCAAGGCCTGCGGGTCTGGCAGGGGCTTTTTTGCCCAAAAAAACCTTGGATCAGCAAATGCGTACCTTCCAAATGACCTACCTAAAAGACGGCGAGCAAAAGGCCCGCTGCATTCTGGCTACCGGCATTGGTGCCGCCTACGACCGCGCATTCGATTACCTGGAGCGCATTGGTTGCCTGCGCGGCGGCTGCACGGTGTATTTGGCTTGAGGTCTGCGGGATGAAGCAAGACAAGGCCGAAGCCAACGCAGTAGCCGCCGCATTGCCCTATGGCTTGCGCAAGCTGCCCGTGCGTGATGTGCCGCAGCTGCAATGCCTGGCGCCAGAGCTTGACCTGTTCCCCAAGGCGCCTGCGCGCGCTGAATTCGTCGGCCCGCCTGAAAAGGGCATTCCACGGCGTGAGCGTGCGCGTTTCATGAAGAACCGGGACTTCTTTGTGGAGAAGGCCAGCCGGGGCATGTACGCCGGCGCCGACCACGCCGAGTGGGCCAGCATCCCCGTGTCCTGGCGCGTCATCCTGATGATGGCGGGCGGCATGGGCAACATGGAAACCATCGACTACCTGGCTGGCCGCAGCTGGCAGGAGATTCCGCCCGCCGAGCGCGAAGCGGTCAAGTTCATCATCCGCGAAGCCAAAACCCTTTTTGGCCGCCTGCACGCGCTGACCTTGCGCACGGTGGAGTAAGCGCACCATGCCCGCTATCCTGCGCACCCTGCCGACTGCTGGCCTCTCTGACTGGGAGGCCAACAAGCCGCGCATGCAGATGGTGCAACACCATTTGCAGCGTGTGTTGGAGGCTGCGCCGGAGAGCTGGCAGCAGGCTATCCGCTCCCAGCTGGGCGGCGGCATGTTGGTGGACGAAAGCCTAGAGGCGCCGCCCGAGTGGGCGCAGGCCTGGGACAAGCTGCAGCAGATCGCTGGATTTGATGCGCGCTATGGGAATGCATCCCGCCTGAATCTCAGCGACTTTGAGATCTGCACCTGGGCCAAGCGCCTATCGGGCGCCGTTGGTGAGTTCCTGGCCAGCTGCCAGGCTGCCGGCATGGCCACCGGCGCCTATGAGCAATATCAGGCGCTGCTGGTGATGCTGCGCGGCACGGGGGCGCTGTCTGATGAAGACCTTGACAGCCTCTTCAAGTTCAAGCATTCGGACACGCAGGAGGATTGGGAAAAGAAGGTGGCGGCTGCAATGGAGCGGGCCTGTGATGGCGCATGGTGGCGCAAAAGGCTGCGCCGTCATGTGGCGCGCGTGGTGGAGGCCGGCGCCATCCGCCTGGGCCTGGTCAATGTGGCCAGGGGCCGTTACATCAGCCACGACGGCCTGCAGCGCCGCCAAGCCCAGATCAAGCGCAACATCGATGTGCTGACTCGCAGCCTGTACCGCAATGAGGCGGGCCAGGTGTATACGCTGGCCGAGTTGGCTGCGCTAGGCACCGCTAACCCTGCTGTGCGCGGCGGCGAGCTGATGACCCGTATTCGCGGGGCTGAGGAATACGCCGACAGCCATGGCCACTTCGGTCTATTCATCACCCTGACGCTGCCCAGCAAGTACCACCCCGTGGCATTCAGTGGTGGCAAGACCAGGCCCAACGAAAAGTACCAGGGCGCCACGCCGCGCGATGGCCAAAAGTGGCTTTGCAATACCTGGGGCAAGGCCCGTGCCCAGCTGGGCCGCAAGGGCATCAAGATTTATGGTTTGCGCGTGGCAGAGCCGCACCACGACGGCACACCACATTGGCATGCCTTGCTGTGGACTGAATCCCTGGAAGATGCGCAGCAGCTCGAAAGCACGCTGCGCCGCTACTGGCTCAAGGAAGACGGAAACGAGCGCGGCGCTCAAGAGTACCGGGTGTGCATCAAGCGCATGGAAAAGGGCGGTGCGGCGGGCTATGTGGCTAAGTACATCGCCAAGAGCGTGGGCCACATTGCGTTAGCAGACCACCAAGACCTAGTAAGCGGCGAACAGGTCGTAATGGACTTCGGCGCCGAAGAAAGCCAGGGCCACCAGCGCGTGGACGCATGGGCTGCCTGCTGGGGTATTCGCCAGTTCCAAACCATTGGCATGCCGAGTGTGACGGCCTGGCGCGAGCTGCGCCGCGTCAGCCATGACCAG
Organism: Comamonas sp. JNW; assembly: GCF_003105075.1. NCBI lineage: Bacteria > Pseudomonadati > Pseudomonadota > Betaproteobacteria > Burkholderiales > Comamonadaceae > Comamonas > Comamonas sp. JNW. Next base: position 74,084 of record NZ_QETI01000016.1, on the reverse strand, counting down.
CTGGAGCTGTTCGCCAAAGAAGGTGACCAGTTGACCATGCGCGCATACCGCGCCTGCCACCGCCATGGCGATATCAAGGCTGATTGGCGCGTGTTCATGGAGGCCATGGGCGGCCACGCCCGCCGCCGCGATGACTGGCACCTGAAAACCGTCAATCGCATGGTCGAAGACGGCCAGGTGAACAAATACGGCGAAGAAGTAAAGGTGGGTCGCATCGTCGGCCTGACGCCGCGCAAGGGCCGCATGTCGGGCCGCTGGCTGGTGAGCCGCCGCATTGCCTGGGTGCCCGTTGCTGGTGAGTCCAGCACGCATGCATCCCATGACTTAGACGCCGCCAAAAACGGCGATGCAGCAGAACAAGCGCAGGGCACTGGCATGGCAGGTGCCCGCGTGCCGCAGGCGCGCGCTTGGACTGGTTTCAATAACTGTACGGCCCGCATCACCGGCGAGCTGCGCCGGACCATTTTGGGCGTCAGCGAGCGCGAAAAAGCGCCCACCTATCCCCAGGAAACCTTGGACTACTTCCGCCGCCTACGGCAAATGGAGGCCCAGCAGTGAAAACCACCACCGCCAAAACCACCCAGGCGGGCCGCCGCATGCGCGCCGTCAGCCCAATGCTGCAGCAGGCCCTGGATGCAGGCCGCCGCGTGTGCGACGACATGCAGGACGGCCCCGAAGCCCGCCAGGCCATGAAGCGCGAGATTTTGGAGATTGCCGACACCGATGAGCGTCTGCTTGTCGGCCTTATCGCCGGCCTGACCCACCCGCGCCTAAAGCGCGCCGATTTTTCCACCACCACCCAGCAACCAAAGGAGCAGCAGCCATGAATGCAAAACGCACTGATCCCCGCACGCACACCTACCAGCGCAAGACCGGCACCTATGTGGGCACCGGCCACGACGCCAGCCACCTGGCCGCAGTCTTTGCGGCCGAGCGCGAGCGCCTGGCCACCGAAGCGGCCAAGGCCAAGCGCCGCCGCAAGCCCAAGGCCGAAGCCGTGGCCAACCCCGACGAAAACCCCAACCAACTGCGCCTGGTTGCCTGAACCAACCGAAAGACCAACACCATGCGACACACCACCGAAATCCAACCCATGCGCAGCTACCGCGCCTTCGTTTATCCCCGTACCGCCAGCGCCTGGGATTTGGAGGGTGAAGCGGGCAGCAAGCTGGTGGACAGCATCCACCTCAAAGCCGCGAGCAGCGAAGACGCTGCCGAAAAGGCACGCCATGTGACTGGCAAGGCCGTTCTGCGCGTTGAGCGAAAGGACTGAGCAAAATGAAGCGAGACGCCTTTTCCTTGCCCCTGTCGTTTCCCGGCGAGCTGATCATTGACAACTTCGCGGGCGGCGGTGGCACAAGCACCGGGCTGGAAGCCGCATTTGGCCGCCCGGTGGATATCGCCATCAACCACGATCCTGAAGCGCTGGCCATGCATGCGGCGAATCACCCGCATACCAAGCACCTGTGCGAAAGCGTGTGGGATGTGAAGCCCGCCGAGGTGACAGGCAACCAGCCGGTGGCCCTGGTGTGGCTGTCTCCTGACTGCAAGCATTTCAGCAAGGCCAAGGGCGGCACGCCTGTGAACAAGCGCATTCGCGGCCTGGCCTGGGTGGGTATGCGCTGGGCGGCCGTGTGCAAGCCCCGCGTGCTGATGCTGGAGAACGTGGAGGAATTCCAGACCTGGGGGCCGTTGATCGTGGGTGAGGATGGCACGGCCAGGCCAGACCCTGCACGCAAGGGCAAAACCTTTGAATCGTTCGTGCGCCAGTTGAGGGGGCTGGGCTATCAGGTGGAATGGCGGGAGCTGCGCGCAAGCGACCATGGCACTCCCACCATCCGCAAGCGCTTGTTTCTCGTCGCGCGCCGCGACGGTCTGGCCATTACCTGGCCTGAGCAGACGCATGCCGAAGCTACCGACCGCCGTGTGCTGGCCGGCAAGCTGGCAGAGCAGCGCACTGCGGCCGAGTGCATCGACTTCGCGCTGCCCGCCGAAAGCGTGTTTGGCCGCAAGCGCGCCCTGGTCGACAACACCATGCGCAGGGTGGCCAAGGGACTGTGGCGCCATGTGCTGACCAGTGCGAGCCCGTTCATCGTGGGCGACAGGGCGCCATTCCTGAATGAACATGCCAACAGCAGCAGCCAGCGCACGATGGCCGCCGACGCGCCCCTGCGCACCATCTGTGCCCAGGTCAAGGGCGGCCACTTTTCGGTGGTGGCTCCTACCCTGGCCCCGCTGCGCGGCACGACAGAGCAGCACCTGCTGGGCCATTCTGTGGATGCGCCACTGTCCACCGTGGCCGCAGGCGGCACCCACCATGCGCTGGTGGGTGCCAATCTCATCACCATCGGCTACGGCGAGCGCGCAGGCCAAGAACCCCGCGTGCAGGACATTCAGACTCCGCTGGGCACCGTGGTGGCCGGTGGTGTCAAAAGCGCCCTGGCCATGGCCCATATCACCAAGTTCAACACCGGCAGCGTGGGCAGCGCCATGGATGCGCCTTTGCCGACCGTGACCGCCGGCGGCACGCCCAAACGGCCAAGCACCGGCATCCAAATGGGCATTGTGGCCGCGCACCTGACCCACCTCACCCATCACGGCGAACGAAGCGGCCACGATCCACGGCAGCCGCTGCGCACTGTCACCGGTGCACACCGTGGTGAACAAGCAATGGTGGCCGCATGCCTGGAGCAGGCCAACGGCGGCTTCTACGACGGCGACGGGCGCGCGGCTGATGATCCCATGTCCACCATCACGGCTGCCGGCAGCAACCAACGCCTGATAACCGCCTACCTGGTGAAGTACTACAGCGAGGGCGGCCAGGACAGCGCCTGCAGCGTACCAATGCACACGTTGCCCACCAAAACCCGAATGGGCCTGGTGCAGACGGCCCAGGTGCTTGCGGACACGCTGTCGCCCGAGCATGAGCAGCGTGCGCGCCAGTGTGCTGAGCTGCTGAAAAAGCACTTGCCCGAGCAGTTTCCCGATGTGGCCGAGCTGGTGATGATGTGGCACGCGGGCAACTGGTGGGCACTGGTTGACATCACCTTGCGCATGCTCAAGCCGCGCGAGCTGTTCCGCGCCCAAGGCTTCCCCAAAGACTACCGCTTTGAACGTGTGCCAGATCCTGCCCTTCTGTTCCGCAACGGCAAGCAAGTGGAAGGAAACCCGCTGGACTTGCCGCAGATCGACCTAAGCACCACCGCCCAGGTTCGCATGTGCGGGAACTCAGTTTGCCCACCGGTGGCCGAGGCCCTGGTGCGCGCCAATTTCGCCCACGAGGCACAGATTTATGGAGCTCAACATGCTTGAAAACAAACCTTTCGATTCCCTCTTGACTGAAACCAAAGATCAAATGAATGCCCGCTGGGAGAGCCGGCGTGAAGCTGACCTGGTTGCTATCTCTCTGGGCCTGGCCTATCAAGACAGCCAACAGGGGGTTGTGTACTGGACTGGCAACGGGGAGCAGTTCCGGGCTGGGTACTGGGCTGGCAGGGAAGAGCCTGCAGCCGTGGCCGTGCCGGTGAATGAGCAACTCAAGGCACTAAAAGCCAAGACTGCTTGCTGCATGGGTGTCGGCAACGGTGACGGCAATTTGTTTGTCTACGGTGATTACGACAGCATCAAGGCGGCGCAGGCCTTGGTATTGCGCGCCGAAGCTAAGGCAGCGGTGCAGGCAGTGCCTGAGCAGTGGACTGATCTGGCTCGACGGTGCCTGATTGCCATGGAGATGGCCGTGGAGTGGGGCAAAACGCGGGAGGGCCGACCGCCCGCGCAAACTTGCCTTTTTGAAATCGACGATTTGCGGGCAATGCTTGCAGCACCTCAAGCCCAGCCCGCTGATGCCTTGCCACTTACCGACGATCAGATTGAAGCTGAGTTCACTGGATCCGGTGGAATGTGGACAGGTGAATATTGGAAGATCGAGGATGCAGATTTGCACCCCTATGTGAGAAAGATCAAGGAAGGCGGTGCAGCATGAGCAAAGAAGCCGCAGAAGCTATTGGGCGTGGCCTGGCCTGGTTTGGTTTCTGGATCGCCGTTGCGGCGTACTACATCGCAATAGCAATTTTGGAAGGTGGCAAGCAATGACCAACCTGCACAGCCGAGCCATGAAGCGCGGCCTCTACCGCAAGGCGGCGCCGATGATGGCGCTGATGGTGCGCAAGAACATGGAGGCCGAATACACCAGCGTGGGGCTGCACTGCGTGCAGGCCGATCACCAGTCAAACCAGACCGAGCTGCTGGCCCGCCTGGCCTATCTGCTTGGAATGGGCGCCGAGATTGCGCGAGCCATTCCGGTGGCCGGCGACAACCGGCCAGGCCTACACCAGGCGCTGGCCACCGTGGTCGACATGGCGGTGGACGGGCACCGCTGGGATTCCAGCTGGGGCGCCCAGCTGTCGCTGGCTGCCGATATCAGCATTGATCTGTTCTGCAGCTACGGCAACTTGGCAAGGCGGTTTGAGCCTGGCGCGCGCCTGCTGTCGCAGCATGTGATGGCGGGCACGGTGAGCGCAGATGTGATCAAACAGCTGGAATTTCCAGCTGTATATTTGGTGGCCTGAGCATGGGCATTTACCGAATGAACAAAGAAGAAGTGCTGGCCGAAATGGACGTTGCCGAAATGACGCTGCGCAACCTGATCGAGAACCACGGCTTCCCGCACCCGCGCAAGGCGGGGCCGCAAAAGCTGTTTTGGCTGGTCAGCGAGATTGTGACCTGGCTGGAGAGCTGTCCTAAAGCATGGGGTGGGGATCTTCGTGTAGCTGATAAAAGCTGATAATGCTTGGGCAAACAAGGTACAACCATGGACGAAAAAATGCGTAAGAAAATCGAGCTCGCCGCCCAAGCCGCTGGGGCGAGCCGCTATCCAGAAAATGGTCCATGGGAGTATTTTTTTGTTCGTGGGATACAAAGAACCGATGATGATGGGATGGATTTCACCGAATGGAATGCTTGGGACGACGACGGTGATGCTTGGCGGCTTGCTTCAAAACTGGGAATGTTGGTCGATATCGACTACTCCCGCAAAGTAGTAGGTGTTTCGATACGCTATGACAACGGTAAGAAGCTTGGCTTTTTCCAAGTTGACATAGGCGCTGATCCGGCAGAAGCTGCGCGCCATGCAGTCGTTGAAGCAGCGTCTATTTATCAGGATGCTATGATTACTCCTGCTGCTGGCCCGCCAAAATCAGATGGCCTGGAGCCGCATAATCCGCCCACTCCTGCATAATCACCGTCCTTTTTTCCAGCATGTCGCCGCGTCTATACGCGGCTTCTGTTTTTGTGTCGATGGCATGTGCCAAGCACAGCTCTATTGCATCGCGTGGATGGTGCGTGCATTCCCCAGCCCAGTCGCGGAAGGTGGAGCGGAAACCATGCGGCACGGCCTCGGGGTAGTGCCGGCGCATCACCGCAGTTAGGGACATATCGGAGAGCATGCCGCCGCGATTGGAAACAAACACCAGGTCATCCGGCTCGCCTGGCTTCAATTGGCTCAGCATGGCAAGTGCCTGCGCAGGCAACGGCACGCGGTGAAGGCGTTTGCTTTTCATGCGTTCAGCGGGCACAAGCCATAGGCCAGCAGATAGATCTAGTTCTCCCCAGCGCATGCCGCGCAGTTCACCGGATCGCGTCGACGTCAAGATGAGCATCTGCAGCGCGCGGGCGCTTTGGCCTTTCACACTGCAAAGGCGCTGGTAAAAATCAGGCAGGGCGGCGTAAGGCACGGCAGGGTGGTGCTGAACGGGTGCCACCTTGTTGGGGTTCGCTAGAACGTGTTCTAGCAGGCCCTTCCATTTGGCAGGGTTAGGCCCGCCGCGGTGACCGTGGACGGTTGACCAATCAAGGATTTGCTCGATGCGCCCCCGCACTCGCGTGGCTGTTTCCGTCTTAGTCTTCCAAATTGGCGACAGGACACGCAGCACATGCGCCTGTTCAATGTCTGCCACGTTCAGGTGGCCAATGACGGGGAAAGCGTACGTTGCCAGTGTGCTGCGCCACTGGTTGACGTGCTTTAGATTGCGCCATGTGCTCTCATGCTCTTTGATAAATTTCTCTGCTGCCTGCTCGAATGGCATCTGGTAGGAGGCTGCAAGGCGGGCGGCTTCACGCTCAGCGGCGCGCACCTGCAAAGGATCCGCGCCACTGTTGCGCAAGGTGAGAGCAGCCCGCGCTGCGTCTCTGGCAGCTGCCAGCCCCACAGCGGGATAGCTGCCCAAGCCCATGCGCTTACGCGCCCGGTGGTGTGTGTACCGATAGACCCATGAACGAGAACCACCGATGATCTGCAGATACAGCCCGGTTACCCCACCAACCGCGTGCGCTCCTTCTTCGCGTAGGCGAGAGACTTCCAAGGCAGTTTTTTCAAGAATGCGTTTCGGCATAGGGGAGTTCCACAGGCCGTCAGATGGGCCATCAAAATTTAGATTGGGGTAGTTAGGCGTTCCAGATAAGTACTGTATATAACACCAGTGAACTGAGCGTAACACGTTGGAGTATATAGAGCAATAGGCCGCGATTGGGCATGAAAAAAGCACCCTCAAGGGGTGCTTTTTCGTGTTCTGGCGGAGAAGGCGGGATTCGAACCCGCGGTGGGCTATTAACCCACACACGCTTTCCAGGCGTGCGACTTAAACCACTCATCCACCTCTCCGCATGTTTTGTACGTTTTACATCCTGTGGTGGCCAGGAAATAAAAAGCCAAGCGTGGACAGCTTGGCTGACAATTTCACCTGTTGACTGGCGGAGAGGGCGGGATTCGAACCCGCGGTGGGCTATTAACCCACACACGCTTTCCAGGCGTGCGACTTAAACCACTCATCCACCTCTCCAGTCGGTGAAGCGTGTATTCTAGCCTGAAATTTGGCGCCTTCCAGCAAAGCGGGGCCTTGTTTGGCAAAAATGCAGCGCGGCCCCAGGAGGGCGCGCGCTGCATCTGCGTTGGCGGGGTGGTTACTGGCCCTTGCCGGTCTGGATCATGCGCATGGCCGAGGTGATCAGGCTGGAGACCTCGGTCATGTTGCTCGGGACGACCAAGGTAGTAGTCGCGTCGCTCGCCAGCTTGCCGTAGGCGTGCACGGCCTGCTCAGCCACCTTCAGCTGCACGGCTTGCTCGCCGCCGGGCTGGCGGATGGCGGTCGCAATGCGCTCGAGCGCCTGGGCAGTGGCATCAGCCACCGCAGTGATCGATGCGGCCTCGCCTTGCGCCTTGTTGATGGCGGCTTGCTTCTCACCTTCGGAGCGGGCGATGAAGGCCTCGCGCTCACCGGTGGCGATATTGATCTGTTCCTGGCGGCGGCCTTCAGAGGCGGCAATCAGCGCGCGCTTTTCACGCTCGGCAGTGATCTGGGCTTGCATGGAGCGCAGGATTTCTGCCGGTGGCGTCAAATCCTTGATCTCGTAGCGCAACACCTTCACGCCCCAGTTGAGCGCGGCCTCGTCGATCGCCGAGACGATCTGGGCATTGATCATGTCGCGCTCTTCAAAGGTCTTGTCCAGCTCCAGCTTGCCGATCACGCTGCGCAGCGAGGTCTGGGCCAGCTGGGTGACGGCCATGATGTAGTTGGACGAGCCGTAGCTGGCGCGCATCGGGTCGGTCACCTGGAAGTACAGGATGCCGTCTACCTGCAGCTGGGTGTTGTCGCGCGTAATGCAGACCTGGCTGGGGACATCCAGCGGAATTTCCTTCAAGCTGTGCTTGTAGGCGACTTTGTCGACAAAGGGAATGATGAAGCGCGGGCCGGGGGCCAGGGTGCCGGCGTAACGGCCCAGGCGTTCTTTGACCCAGGCGTGCTGCTGGGGCACGATCTTGACGGACATCGCAATGAAGATGATGGCGATGACAAATATGATGATGGCGACTTCCATGGACTCTCCTCATGGACGCACTGCTAAGTGCAACGCGCCCGTTTTTTCGGTGATTGGCTGGGGATGGCTCCCTGGCTCAACGGTCTTGGCCATTACACCACGCGGGTGTGATGGGCCAAGTGGCGGTGGTGGGGCATGGGTTGGGCTGCGCCTGTTATGTTTTGTTGCCCCGGTGATGGGAATACGCGCTTAGTGCGCGGCGGGCTCGGCAGGTTCCACCAGCAGGCGGTTACCGTCGAGCCGCACCACGCGGTAGGCGCCGGGCAGCGCAGGGTGTTGGCCCAGCAGTGCAGCCGTCCAGGGCGCGCCGCGGTAGCGCACCTGGGCGCAGCGGTCGGCATCCCAGTGTTCGATGTGGACCAGCTCGCCAATGTCCAGGTGCATGTCCTGATCGCGCTCACCCGAGAGCAGCGAGCCGCGGCGTTTTTGCCGCAGGTAGCAGGCCAGCACGGTGGCTGCGCCCACGATGGCGGCGACCAGGATCTGCGTGACTTCATTGGCACCCAGGTGCGCAGCGATGGCAGCGGCAGCCATGCCAATGGCGACCATCAGCAAATACAGCGTGCCGGTGAGCAGCTCGGCGACGACGGCCAGGCCGGTCAGCAGCCACCACACGGTTGACATCTCCATAGCTCCCTCCTTGTTCGATTAGGTTTGTTGTCCGATTGTGCGATATGCCGACCAATTTTGCGGCAATTGATGCAGGATACATAAAAAGGGCGTGCAAATTCCGTACACTTCGCGCCTGTTTCGATTGTTTTAGTGAGGCCCGCCCCTGCGGGAACGCCCATGAAGTTTCGCTTTCCCATCGTCATCATTGACGAGGACTTTCGCTCGGAAAACACTTCCGGCCTGAGCATCCGCGATCTGGCGCATGCCATCGAGGAGGAGGGCTTTGAGGTGCTGGGCGTGACCAGCTATGGTGACTTGAGCCAGTTTGCGCAGCAGCAAAGCCGCGCCAGTGCCTTCATCCTGTCGATCGACGACGAGGAGTTCCAGCTCGGCGGCGGTGATGACCTGATCGTGCACAACCTGCGTGACTTCATCACCGAGGTGCGCCGCAAGAACCCGGATGTGCCGATCTACATCTATGGCGAGACCAAGACCAGCCGCCACCTGCCCAACGACATCCTGCGCGAGCTGCACGGCTTCATCCACATGTTCGAGGACACGCCCGAGTTCGTGGCCAAGCATATCCTGCGCGAAGCGAAGAACTATCTCGAAGGCATCCAGCCGCCGTTTTTCAAGGCGCTGCTGGACTACGCCGAAGACGGCTCCTACAGCTGGCACTGCCCCGGTCACGGTGGCGGTGTGGCGTTTTTGAAGAGCCCGATTGGCCAGATGTACCACCAGTTCTATGGTGAGAATATGCTGCGCTCGGACGTCTGCAACGCCGTCGAAGAGCTGGGCCAGCTGCTGGACCACAACGGCGCGATTGGCGAGAGCGAGCGCAATGCGGCGCGCATCTTCAATGCCGACCACTGCTTTTTTGTGACCAACGGTACCTCGACCTCCAACAAGATGGTTTGGCACCACACGGTGGCACCGGGCGATGTGGTGGTGGTGGACCGCAACTGCCACAAGTCCATCCTGCACTCGATCATCATGACGGGTGCGATTCCGGTGTTCTTGAAGCCCACGCGCAACCACTTCGGCATCATCGGCCCGATCCATGAGAGCGAGTTCTCGCCCAAGACCATCGAAGCCAAGATCGCTGCCAACCCGCTGCTCAAGGGTGTTGATCCAAAGGCCGTCAAGCCTCGCGTGCTGACGCTGACGCAATCGACCTACGACGGCGTGCTCTACAACACCGAGACCATCAAGCAAAAGCTCGATGGCTATGTGGACAACCTGCACTTTGACGAGGCCTGGCTGCCGCATGCCGCATTCCACCCCTTCTATGGCAGCTACCATGCCATGGGCAAGAAGCGCGCGCGCCCGAAACACTCGGTGGTCTATGCCACCCAGTCCATCCACAAACTGCTGGCCGGTATCAGCCAGGCATCGCACGTGCTGGTGCAGGACAGCCAGACGCAAAAGCTGGACTTCAACCTGTTCAACGAGGCGTACCTGATGCACACCTCGACCAGCCCGCAGTACAGCATCATCGCCAGCTGCGATGTGGCCGCTGCGATGATGGAGCCGCCCGGTGGCACCGCGCTGGTGGAGGAGTCGATCCTCGAGGCGCTCGACTTCCGCCGCGCCATGCGCAAGGTCGACGATGAGTTTGGTGAGGACGACTGGTGGTTCCAGGTCTGGGGCCCAGAAGCCCTGGCTGACGAAGGCGTGGGCTCTGCCCAGGACTGGATCATTCGTGGCCCGGACGCATCGCGCAAGACCAAGGGCAAGAACGGCAAGGAGTTCGACAACTGGCACGGCTTTGGCGATCTGGCCGATGGCTTCAACATGCTGGACCCGATCAAGTCCACCATCGTGACGCCGGGTCTGGACCTGGACGGTGACTTTGACGAGACCGGTATCCCCGCATCCATCGTCACCAAGTACCTGGCCGAGCACGGCGTGGTGGTGGAGAAGACGGGCCTGTACTCGTTCTTCATCATGTTCACCATCGGCATCACCAAGGGCCGCTGGAACACCATGTTGACCGCGCTGCAGCAGTTCAAGGACGACTACGAGAAGAACCAGCCGATGTGGCGCATCCTTCCCGAATTCTGCCAACAGCATAAGCGCTATGAGCGCATGGGCCTCAAGGACCTGTGCCAGCACGTGCACCAGCTCTACGCCAAGTACGACATCGCCCGCCTGACCACGGAGATGTACCTGTCGGACCTGACGCCGGCGATGAAGCCATCGGACGCCTTTGCCCACATCGCCCGCCGCAAGACCGAGCGTGTCGAGATCGACCATCTGGAAGGCCGCGTCACCGTGGGTTTGGTCACGCCATACCCACCCGGTATTCCGTTGCTGATTCCTGGCGAAGTCTTCAACAAGAAGATCGTGGACTACCTCATGTTCGCGCGTGAGTTCTCCAAGCTCTGCCCAGGTTTTGAGACCGATATCCACGGCCTGGTGGAGCTGGTGGACGAAGAGAGTGGTGAGGTGCGTTACTACGCCGATTGCGTGGCGCTGGACGCCAGTGACCAGGCCGTGCAAACCCAGGTGGTTTCTGCACCGGTGGCTTCGTCCAAGAAGCGCAGCCCCATGCTGGAAGGCAAGGCGCCCGCGTCGTCGGCCAAGAAGCGCACCACCGCTGCGATGAAGAAATCGCTCAAGGCGGAAAAGCCGATGGGTGATGCCAGCGAAGGTGTTGTCTCGCCGGTGGCCAAGACCCCGCAGGCAGCGCCCAAGCCACGCCGCGTGGCCAAGCCGCGCTCGCCCAAGGTCTGACCGGGCAGGTGAGTAGTGGCGGGGGATGTTGAGTCCCCTGCGTCACGCTTTCCTCAGCTCAAAAGCAGCGCAGAGGCGCTGCTTTTTTTATGCCCGCACATGACTCATGGCTCATGGTGTGCTTGCCACTTCGCCCGCAGGGGAGGGTGGCATGCCTTCTTCCCTCACGCGCCAGAAGGTGGCAAAGCGCGGCTTGCCGCTGTCGTGCACGCCACGGTAGCGGTAGGTCACCCAGCTGCCGATGGCGGGTGGATCGAGACGCTGGGCATCGCTCAAGCCACTGCCCAGCTTGAAGTCGATGCCATCAATGGTGCGTACCAGCAAGGCGCCCGTCATGCCTTCGTATTTGCCGCGCCCGGGTGCATAGCCCATCACCTGGGCCTCGGCATCCTCATGCGGCTTGAGTTTGAGCACATCGCCACTGCGGCCGCTGCGGTAGACGGCGCTGGCCTTGTGCAGCATCAGCCCTTCACCCCCGTCGCGCACGATGCGCCGCATCTGTGTCATTAGGCGGGCTTCGTCGGTCTCCTGCCATTGCGGTGCCGCCTGAACCCAGGGCTGCTGCACGGCAGCGACGAACTGCGCAATGGCTGGCAGGCGATCGCTGAAACTGCCTGGCGCGGCGGGTGCGTCAAACACCATAAAGTGCAGGTCCTGCCAGTCGGCATCCTCAGGCTTGGCTTTGCTGGTGATGGATTGGGCACGGGCAAACTGGCCGCGCCCGGCCCATAGCTCACCTTCCATCGGCGTGGCAGGCCAGCCGGCGGTGTACCAAGTGGGCGCGTGGATGGCAGTGCCCTGGCGCGTCCACAGCGCTTGGCCATCCCAGTAGCCGCGCACGCCGTCGTATTTCTCGCTCACCCAGTACTGCTGCAGGTCCAGTCCGCCGGGGTACTTTTGCGCAAGCCACAGCGCGGGTGGGCTGTTGGCCTGTGCCAGCACAGACCAGCAGCACAGCAGGGTGGCCAGCCACAGCTGGCGCCACCAGGGATGGACAGGGACACGCATGCAGCCTCCTCGGGCAGCGGCCGGGGTGGCCGCCTATCCGCATGCTAGCGGCGATAGCCAACACCTGCCAACCGCCGCTGTGGTTTGGCGCGGTAAGCAGATGTTGGGTTGCGCGGGGATGCCTAGGTGGTTCAGTGCGGACGAGACTGCAGCCGCGCGTACAGGCCGCCCAGGTCAAGCAGTTGCTGGTGCGTGCCTTGCTCGACCACCTGGCCGCGCTCCATCACCACCACGCGGTCTGCGTGTTCGATGGTGGACAGGCGGTGGGCGATGACCAAGGTGGTGCGGCCCTGCATCAGGCGTGAGAGGGCTTCTTGCACCAGGCGCTCGGATTCGGTGTCTAGCGCCGAGGTCGCTTCATCGAGGATCAGGATCGGCGCATTTTTGTACAGCGCCCGGGCAATGGCCAGGCGCTGGCGCTGGCCGCCAGACAGCTGGTTGGCATTGTGCCCAACGATGCTGTGGATGCCCTGGGGCTGGCGCTCGACAAAGTCCTGCAGGTTGGCGGCAGCCAGACATTCGAGCAGGCGTTTTTCATCGATGTCCTGGCCCAGCGCCACGTTGGCAGCGATGGTGTCATTGAACATCACCACATCCTGGCTGACCATCGCAAACTGGTTGCGCAGGTTGGGCAGGTCCCACTCGGCCAGGGCCACGCCATCAATGCTGATCTGGCCGTCGCTGGGCTCCACAAAACGCGGCAGCAGGTTGACGAGCGTGGTCTTGCCAGCGCCCGAGGGGCCCACCAGCGCCACGACTTCACCGGGGTGGATGGTCAGGCTCAGGTGGCGCAGCGCCGGGGCTTTGTCTTCGCCAAAGGCCACGCTGACATCCTGCAGCGCGATGGCGCCACGCGCTTGTTCGGTCTTGTAGCCACCGCCTTGCTCTGGCGGGATTTCCTCGAGCAGACCGAGGCCGCGCTCCAAGGCGGCAACGCCTCGCGTGAGCGGATTGGCCACATCGGCCAGGCGACGGATAGGCGCAATCAGCATCAGCATGGCCGAGATAAAGGCCACAAAGCCGCCAACGGTCACATCCTTGGCATTGATGCCGGTGGTGCGGCTTTGCCACAGCGCAATGCAGATCACCGCAGACAGCGCAACAGCGGCCAGCAGCTGGGTGAGCGGCGTCATCGCCGCCGAGGCGATGGTGGCCTTGATGGCGAGCTGGCGCAGCTTGCGGCTCAGAATCTGGAAGCGAGCGGACTGGCTGGACTGGGCGGCGTGGATGCGCACCATGCGGTGCGCGAGCACGTTCTCCTCGACCACATAGGCCAGCTCATCGGTGGCTTGCTGGCTGGCCTTGGTGATGTGGTAGAGGCGCTTGGAGAGCTTTTTCATGATCCACGACACGCTGGGTAGCAGTACAGCCACGATCAGGGTCAGCTGCCAGTTGAGGTAGAGCAGGTACATCAACAGCGCAATGACGGTGAAGCCATCGCGCGAGAGCATCAGCAAGGCCTGCACGATCAGGGTGGAGCCGTTTTGCACCTCATACACCACGGTGTTGGACAGCGCACTGGCAGACTGCTTGGTAAAGAGCCCCAGGTGCGCATCAAGCACCCGGCCAAAGAGGTTCTCGCGCAGGCGCATCATGCCGTCATTGGCAATGCGCGCTAGCGCATATTGGTTGATGAACTGCGCCAGGCCTCGGATGAAAAAGACGCCGACGATGGTCACAGGCACAGCCCACAGCGGCAAGGTGCCACCGGTAAAGCCCTGGTCGAGCAAAGGCTTAAGCAGGGCCGGGATGGCCGGCTCGGTGCCCGCTACAACGATGGTCGCGAGAATGGCAAGCACCCAGGTCCAGCGTTGGTAGCCAAAGTAGGGCGCCAGGCGCGACAGGCGTGCGCGCAGTGGCATCTGCGCAACGCTGCCAGCCGGTTTGTGGCCTTCGGTGCTGGCAGATGCCTCAGACGCACGTGCAGAAGATGGTTTTTCGGTTGTGGACATGTAGAGGTGATTCTAAAATGCACGGCTGTCGACGTTGGACGATAATAAAGAATTTGTGGGGTGTGTAACATCCTGCAGCCTTCAGGGCTTGTCATGCATAGCGCATTTATGATGGTCGGTAATGACTAAAACACGCTTCCCATCTCTCATCTCGGAGGCGGCCAAGCCGCTCTTCCATCGTCGTCACGTACTGGGTGCTGCGCTCGCAGCCCCTGCAGTCCCCGCCCTGGCGCAGTTCCGGGTTGAGATCAGTGGCGTTGGCATCAAGCAAATCCCCATCGCCTTGCCCAAGTTTCGGGGCGAAGATGCGTCGCCGCAAAAGATCTCTGCGATCGTGCAGGCCGATCTGATCCGCAGCGGTCTCTTCAAGCCCGTTGACGCATCGGGCGAACAGCTGGACGAGAGCTCTCGCCCCGATGTGGCCAGGTGGTCATCCGCCGGCGCCGAGTACCTGTCGGTCGGCAGTGTGAGCCGTGGCGCCAATGGCTTTGACGTGCGCTTTCGCTTGTGGGATGCCGTCAAGGGCGCCGACATGGGCGGTCAGAGCTACAGCGTGCCGCAGGCGGATCTGCGCTTGGTTGCGCACAAGATCTCGGACTACATCTACGAAAAAATCACCGGCGAAAAGGGCGTGTTCTCGACCCGCATTGCCTATGTGACCAAGGCCGGTCCCCGCTATACCCTCTGGGTAGCCGATTCGGATGGCGAGAATGCACAGTCGGCACTGGCCAGCCCCGAGCCCATCATCTCGCCCACCTGGTCGCCTGCCGGCACGCAACTAGCCTATGTGTCTTTCGAGTCGCGCAAGCCCGTGGTCTATGTGCACGAGGTCTCGTCCGGCCGCCGCCGCCTGATCGCCAATTTCCGTGGCTCCAACAGCGCGCCAGCCTGGTCGCCCGATGGCAGCACCTTGGCGGTGACCTTGAGCCGCGATGGCGGCTCGCAGCTCTACACCATCCCTTCGAGCGGGGGTGAGCCTCGCCGTCTGATGCAAAGCAGCGGCATCGACACCGAGCCAACGTACTCCAAGGATGGCCGCTATATCTACTTCGTCAGCGATCGTGGCGGTGCGCCGCAGATCTACCGCGTGGGCGCGCAAGGCGGCGGTGCAGAGCGCGTGACGTTCAGCGGGTCCTACAACATTTCTCCTTCCATCAGTCCTGATGGCAAGACACTTGCTTACATCACCCGCGCCGGTGGTGGATATAAATTGCAGGTCATGGATCTGGCTTCCAGCACTGTGGCGTCGGTCACCGACACCACGAGCGATGAAAGCCCCAGTTTTGCTCCGAACAGCCGACTCATCGTCTATGCAACCCGCGAAGGCGGTCGTGAAGCCCTCATGACCACGACGCTGGACGGCAAGATCAAAGCACGACTGGCAGGGCAGAGCGGAGACATACGGGAGCCCGATTGGGGCCCATACCAGCCCTAAGATTGGTTTTTGGCGAGTCAATTATTTTTATACGAGAAATTCGTTTCGGAGAGTTTTACATGTTGTCATTGAAGAAAGCTTCGCTGGCCCTGGTGGCCGCTGCCGTGTTGGCTGGTTGCAGCTCTGCGCCTCCGCTGGATAACGCACCTGTGGAAGACAAGGGTGCTGCTACCGCCGGTCAAGGCGCTGGCGCCGGTGGTGCTGGCCAAAGCACCGTTGGTGGTGTGGACCTGAACAACAGCGCAGCCAACGGCCAAGGCCCTGTCGGCGTTGCACGCATTGTGTACTTTGACTTCGACAGCTACTCGGTCAAGCCCGATGCGCAATCGATGCTGGATGCACACGCACGTTTCCTGAAGGCCAACCCTTCGCGCAAGGTCATGCTCGAAGGCAACACCGACAACCGCGGTGGCCGCGAGTACAACCTGGCCCTGGGCCAAAAGCGTGCTGAAGCCGTTCGCCGTTCGCTGAACGTGCTGGGCGTGAGCGACAGCCAACTCGAAGCCGTGTCTTTCGGCAAGGAAAAGCTGGCTGCTGAAGGTAGCTCGGAAGATGCGCACGCACAAAACCGCCGCGTTGAACTGAACTACCGTTAATAAGGCTCCATGAACCTCACTCGCAGTACTCCCCGTTGGATTGCACTGGCCGCGTTGATGGCCTGTGCAAGCACCTCCCAAGCCGCTTTGTTTGAAGATGGCGACGCACGTCGCGCCATCATTGAACTGCGCCAGCGTGTCGATCAGCTGACGCAAGGCAACAACCAAAATGGTGAGGACACCTCGCAAGTGCGTCGCAGCCTGCTGGACTTTCAATCGCAGATTGAATCCATGCGTGGCGAGATGAACAAGTTGCGCGGTGAAAACGAGACGCTGCGACGTGAGGTTGCCGATCTGAAGCGCGGTCAGACTGATTTGGCCAAGGGTGTCGAAGCCCGGCTCCAGCAGTTTGAACCCGTTTCGGTCACCGTAGATGGGCAGGAGTTCAAGGCCGATCCTGCCGAAAAGCGTGATTTCGAAGCCGCGCTGGGCGTGTTTCGCACCGGTAAGTTTGCCGATGCCGCTGGCGTGTTCAGCAGCTTCATCCAGCGCTACCCCAAGAGTGGCTATGTGCCATCGGCACGCTTTTGGCTGGGCAACGCGTACTATGCCACCCGCGACTACAAGCCCGCCATCGACAATTTCAAGCTGATCCTGGCCCAGGCGCCCGAGCATATGCGTGCGCCTGATTCGGCACTGTCCATTGCCAACTGCCAGATCGAGCTCAAGGACACCAAGGCCGCCCGCAAGACCTTGGAAGACCTGATTGCTGCCTACCCGCAAAGCGATGCGGCAGCGGCTGCCAAAGAGCGCCTCTCCAAGCTGAAGTGATATGAGTGCACCGTCTCCATCGGCGCCCGATCGGCAGGACGCCGAGGCGGACGTTGACACACAAAGGCGCTTTGGCGGGCTGGACCGCCTGTTTGGCGTTGCGCCTGCCGCGCAAATGCGCGCAAGCGCTATCGCCGTTATCGGCATCGGGGGCGTGGGCTCCTGGACGGCCGAGGCCCTGGCCCGCAGTGGCGTTGCCAGGCTTCGCCTGATCGACTTGGACAATGTGGCCGAGTCCAACATCAATCGCCAGATCCACGCGCTGACAGACACCATTGGCATGGCCAAGGTCGACGCGATGCGCGAGCGCATCCGCCAGATCAACCCCCATTGTGAAGTTGAGGTGGTAGAGGACTTCCTCACTGCCGATAACTGCGCCGCATTGCTCGATGGCGTTGACGGCTTTGTCGACGCCTGTGACCAGGTGCGTGCCAAGGCGGCAATGGCCAACTGGGGGCGGCGCCACCAGCGTCCTTTTGTATGCATCGGTGCGGCAGGCGGCAAACGCCTGGCCTGGAAGGTGGAGCAGGCCGACCTGTCACAGACCACGCACGACCCCTTGCTGGCCCAGGTGCGCTACCGCTTGCGCAAAGAATATGGCGCCCCCAAGGATGGCAAGAAAATGAATGTGGCCTGCATCTACAGCCAGGAGGCCGTGGCCGGCCCCGACCCTTCCTGCGCCGTGGATGGTGATGGCTCGCTGAACTGCCACGGTTATGGCTCATCGGTGGCGGTGACCGCGACCTTCGGAATGTGCGCGGCCAGCTGGATTCTGGAAAAGTTGGCACTTTCCCCAAAATGACAAAAAACCTACGCTATAATTTAAGTCTGTTGTGAGCAAGACCAGTTCTTAGGAATTTGTCAAGCAAACACGGCGGGTCTTTAGCTCAGTCGGTAGAGCAGCGGACTTTTAATCCGTTGGTCGCGAGTTCGAATCTCGCAGGACCCACCATATATAACAAGGAAACCCTGCTATCTCATAGGTAGCAGGGTTTTTCGTTTGTCTGGCGCGAAACAAGACATGTCTCCTATGCGGTACCGGGCAAATGATGCCATCGGTGTGTCGTTCGGTGGTGGCTTGGTGTCGCCACGAGCCATGCTCGGTGTAGCGCTCGGCACTGGTCTTGCCTGAAGGTTCATCGACTCCAAGATCTTTCAGCCTGATGCAAACGCAGGATGACCCGAAGGGCTTTCGCCACCTGGCCGTGGAGATAAGGGAATTGCTGCTGCGCGTTATCGGCAATGCGGTCGCCCAAGTGGGGCGCGGCGGCCTAGAAGGAGTCAGCCAGCAGGGCTTGCCCCAGTGTCCCGGATGATTTGCTCAGCCCATCAAGCGTTGCTCAAAGTCGGCGGCGGCGCGTCAGGCATTGGCGGCAAGTACGGACCCGCGTTAATCAGAAAGCCAGTGGGTGTGTGGCGGTAGTCCTTCTGCATTTACGCCTCCGTTTTCGGTATCTACCCACAGGCGTATCAGCTATCCCTGACAGGCCTCGTCATCAGAATTTGGGACAGTGAAGCTGTCGATTCACGGTCTGACAGGAGTTATACGTGCCGCACATCACACTTCCATCCGCTGACAATCAAGAGGTTCGCCTCCACTATCAGGACTATGGCCAAGGCAAACCGGTTGTGCTTATTCATGGCTGGCCGCTGAGTGGCCGTAGTTGGGAAGCGCAGATCCTGCCGCTGGTTGAGGCTGGATTCCGCGTCATTACGTATGACCGCAGAGGATTCGGAGAGTCCTCGCAGCCCTGGTCTGGCTATGACTACGACACTTTTGCCAAAGATCTTGAGGCTTTGCTCGACGCCCTGACGCTCCAAGATGTCACCTTGGTCGGCTTTTCTATGGGGGGTGGAGAAGTGGCCCGCTACCTGGGTTTATATGGCAGCAAGCGTATCGCCAAGGCCGTGTTCGCGGCGGCTGTCACCCCGTACCTGCTCAAGACAGACGACCACCCAGAAGGCCCGGTGACAGAAGAGGCCATTGCGGAGAAGGACGCAGCCATCCGCGCTGACCGCCTGGCTTTCTTGGAAAAATTTACCCATGATTTTTTCACCCCCAAAGGCGGAAAGCTGGCCGTCAGCGAAGCCCAACGTGCTTATGCGTATGCCATCGCTACGTTGGCATCACCTAAAGCCACGCTCGATTGCAGGCATGCATTCTCGCGCACTGATTTTCGGGGAGACCTGAGAAAGATCACCATCCCCACCTTGGTGTTGCACGGTGACAGTGATGCCATCGTACCGTTTGAAGTGAGCGGCCATCATACGCACCAACTGGTGAAAGGATGCGAGTTGCACCTCATCCAGGGAGGCCCGCATGGTTGCAATGTATCGCATGCAGCTGAGTTCAATCAGGCCCTGATCAGCTTTATGAAGCGAGGCTAATTAACGTCAATCGCTGGGATTGGCGGAGGTCAGAGGCGGATGGCGAGTTAATCTAAGGCCGTTAAATGGCTGCCAAAGAGGGATTGGCAAATGCCAGTCTCCAGCCAAAACCGTGATCTATTTGCCCGAACTGGCAGTGGCTTGGATGGGTTGAAGGCGCGGGCGTAAACCGTAGCTCGCGAATTGAAAAAATAGCACGCTCCGCCGAATAAAACTTTAAAAATCAAGCCCTTGCGTGCATCGCGCGAGGGCTTTTCTTGCGTTCCGTTCCGCAATTTTCGGGCGTGCTCCGCAATGCGTATGCAGTGAATAACTGGAGATGGGGCGCGTAAAAAAAAGCCACCGGCTGGGGTGGCTTGAATGCCCGCAGGGTTACGGGCGGGAGGGAGCTGTGCAAAGGGCTGGTAGGTCAACCAGCCCCATGACTTGAGATGATCCTATGCAAGCGATTGGCCGGGAGTTTGTCTCTGGTGTGAAGCGCAATGTAACTCTTTGAAACTCTGTGGATAGGTCTCACCTAGCCCGCAGCTGGCCTGTAGCCAGGCTGGGTGCCGTGTGCATGGTGGAAAAGCGATCTGTTTGGGCGCTTGGGCGCGGTCGCCGTGCAACGGATATTGGCCGTTATTCAAAAGCGACACCAGGCGGTGGATGGGCGTACCCTCCATGCCATAGCAGGCAGGGATCTGTCATGCCGGGGTTGCGGAGCCTTATTGCTGCGGCAGCATTCGAGGCTGCGGTTGGGATAGTGACATGCAGGCACCACCCTTTGGAGGCGAATGAGGCGCGAACGCAAAGATCGTCGCAAGGTCTCCCATGGCCCTTAGCCCGGCCCAGCCTTGGCTACTTGAGATCGTGCCGCCTCAGTGCATTCTGGGTGCGTCTGAAAAAAGGCAGGGCTCTGGGTGCCTGGTCCAGATCGGCCTGCGCAATGTTCGGCTGCTGGGCAGGCGCATAGCGCTCGCCTGGAAACAGGCTTTCCTCTATTTTTCTGAAGGTTCTGGGGCCCACGCTGGGCATTTGCAAAAGCTTTTCCGGGTAGCTCTGGGCTACCTGTTCAATGGTGGTAATGCCATTTCTTGCAAGCACTCGCCACAAATGAGGCGGTAGCAAGCCTTGCAAGGTCGTAGCCGCATGGAGCGATGGGTGTGCAGTGCTGGTATTCATCTCTAGCCATCCAACAATGTAGAACTGAAACGCCGCAGCCCGGGTGCGTTGGGAAGTGAAGGGCTGCGGAGTTTGAAGCATAGAGTGAGCGCGTAACAATTGGTATCACTGAAAATAGTGATTCTGTCAATGTCAACGCAAAAAGAAGGGGTGTGCCGAGGTCTGCACTGGAGGATATCTAGCGTCGTATCGCTCGCTACGACTCCGTGCCGGGTCCTGGGGTGCCGGCCAAGCAGGATTGCCAACTATAGGGCCTCGGCCCACCAATGGCCAAGCACCTCTGCCACACGTGCGGCACAGGCCAGAGCGCTTCCTAAGCAGGCCTGTGGTTCGCCTGCAGTTGACCATCCATGCTGCCAGACCTGGAGAGCTGATCGGTCAGGGCCAGCAGTGATGGGATTCTGTGCGCGCCCGCCATGCGCGAGACCCGGGCACTGGCTAATTGAGGGCTGACGCCTACGGCTGTCACAAACAGGGGGCGCTGCGATTGCCCGCGGCGCACCTGAACCACGTCCGGGCAAGACGCCACACCATGAAACGCGGTCTTTGCAACGCCGATGACTGGCGCAGCGCCATCCAGTGCCTCGTAGAGGTGGGCGCCCAGCCCCGCACGCTTTTCGTCGCCCAGCCACACATAGCCGTCGATGACGATGGCTTGGGGCAGTGCGGGTAGCGTTTGCAGAACACTCAGCAGACAAGGCAGCTCACGCTTGTAAAACGCCCCGGGTTCATAGTCTTGTATGGCTTCGATATGGGCCAGGTAGTGGTGCAGGGCGGCTGGTGATGACCAATCGCTCGCAGTGACGCAAGCGGCTTGCGCCTTTTGGCCCTGGTAGTGGACATCCAGAATCGCAATCATGGTGCGGATTCCCTGGCTGAGCCGCCACTTCTGCTGATGGCTTGCATGACTCGAGTCTTCGTGGGGGCTGCAGTGAGGAGCGAGCCCATCGCTTATTCCAATTCCAGATCCAGGCGCTGCTTAGCCGTGCTGAGCTTGCTTTCCAAGGCGGAGAGGCGCAGCGCGTACGCGTATTTTGTTTCTTCCGCTTGGGGATCGATGCCGTCCAGAAAGGTCATGAATGCCACCTGGTAGTCTTTCACGGCCTTCTTGGCGTCGCTCCCCTTGGCTTTGCCGAGCACTTTTTGGTAGACGTTCTTGGATGCCTGCAAGACTGCAGTTCGGCAGTCCAGGAAATCGCTGTAAGCCTGTTGTGGTGTTGTCTCACCCTGGTTCGCCTGGAGGCGACCTATCGTATATTCTTCCTTGCAGATCATGGCTTTGATCTTCAAGGTCTTCCAGGCAAAGGCTTTTTGTGAGGCGGGACTGGCGTGGGACAGACCTGCATATGTGAATAATACACATGAGAGTGACAAAGTAAGCCGGGACAACATGGTGGACACCTGGTGTTCTGAAGACGCAGGCAGTTTACGGCCATCCGGGCTGAGCGCTGCAGCGGAAATTCTCTTTGTCTTGGTGCGCAACTGGTGCGAAAGGCATCCGCAAGCTGCCCGCGGGCAAGAGACGGCCACGATGGACGTATATCAAGGACGATCACCGCTGCAGCTCGCCACCAAGTCCCAAAAAAAGGCCACCCGAAGGTGGCCCGAGGCGCTGAAAAAAGCCGTTCCTGATCGCTCAGGCATGTTCATGCAAATATAGAGAGGGAGGGAGGATGGTGCATGAATCCGGCAAAATCGTTAGATATATTCTATAGATTGATATAAAACGATTTTGCAAGGGTATTCCCTTGGTTCGCAAAAAAAGAGCCTGCGTTCAGCCGGCTCTCAAGCGATGACTAGCTCATACTTCGTTCTAGCACCTCCCTATATTCATAAAATCATAAGCTAGACCAATTGCAGGACGGTCTTGGTACCATCAACAACTGTCAGGGCATGCGTGTCAGCATGTGAGCTTGCGATGCAACATCATCGGGCTCACACCCCTTGGACGGAATTGCCCGGCCGGCCTGGCCATCCCAATGCCATCTCGCCCAGTGGGCCCACTGGATCGACTCGGCCCACTTGGCCCACCTGAACCACTTCACCCACTTGGCAAATCCATGCCAATGGTGGTCCTTCATGGGGCCTAGCAAGCCTGAAGGCTGGCACCGATCCCTCGGCAGCTCGTGCCTGCACCAAACGCTGCACTCGGCAAAAAATTTCAACCCAGCAACAAGCTTCCCGCATCCAGAGCAGGAGGTCGCAAAAGATCGTCATTGACCCCCATGGCCAGGCTTGCGCGCTCAATGGCCTGCCAGAGGTTCGAAGGCATCTGCAGAATTTCTTCGGGGGAATTGGACTGGTCAATCCAGGCGCTGATCTCGCCATGTTGGGCATGGGTGAGCAGCTCCAGGCTCAGCATTTCGTCGATGGTTTTCATAAAGCTCAAGCGGTGTGCACGGGCGAGATGACCGCAGTCATGCGCCATCGGCAATCAAAAGGAAATCGGGGCGGAGAGGGGACGGGCAAGTCTGCTGCGTGCGTCAAGGAGCGGCTGGTACTTGAAGCGCGTATCCATGTGCGTGCGTGTCCGGGCTGCAGTTGCGTTGCGCTTGGGTGGCCATGGAATCCTCCTGATGCTATGCCCCACTGTAACCGGTTCCGGAGCGCACGCAGGCGCATTGGTTGCCATGCAACACAATCCGAGGTTGCGTTGCGGCCGGGAGGGTGTAGGCAGCTGTCATACAGGTCATGCCGCAGGGCGGGGGAGTAGCCGCTGGGCGCGGGGACAAGGCATTTCGCCCGACAATAGCGGCTCTCGAAAGACAAGGAAAAGCTGTGGTCCCTTCCCAAGAATATGCTGCGTTGATGGCCAGTTACCAAAAGCTGGTGGCCGAGGTCAACCAGAAAACGGCCCTGGTGCGCATCGCATCGCTCAAAGGGCCTCAGGCCATGCGTGCTGCGATGGCGACTGCTGCAAAGGCTGAACGCCGGCGCGATGTGCTGGCCGCCAAGCTGGCGGCGCTCGGGGTGGTGGTGGGTGACTGACGCCAAACTGGAGCGTGCAGCCAAAAATCTGCCTGTATGGGCAATGAAGGCGGTGCTGCGGCAAAGCACATAGGTGCTTGCCTTAGCGCAGCGATGCTGCGGGGCGGCATGAGCCCGGCGCCGCCAACCGGTATAAGCGGCCAGCGCGCAATGCCCGCAGCGCTTAGGCTGGCGTGCAAAACGCCCGGTTGGGGTAGAGAATATCCGTAAGCACATGGTGGCCACGGGTCTGCAGCAGGTAGGTGCCTGGCCCGCCGTCAGCAATGGCCTGCTCCAGCAGTTCCAGGAATTGCTGGCGATGGTGGACGTCATCGGGCAGCCAGGCAGAGGCAGCCACGGCGTTGTCCGCGCCGCTGCCTTTGGAATTGATCAACCTAATCTCTTTCATGTTGAACAATTCTCCATACGTGATTGACATTGTGCAAGCAGTTTTTGCTTGAGTTAGCAATGGTTAAAGAATCACCCAATAAAAACATTCACATACCGTTAGGTTCGGGCAGCAACATAAGCCCATGTGCATCAAGCGTTTTTACCGTTTTTTGGGTGGTTGATCACGCGCTCTACGCGACCATGAGGGTGGCGACTTTTGATTGCGGATGTAACAAAAAAACCTGTGAACTGGATCCGCGTTGCCGATCTTGGCGGGATGCAGATGGGTTTGGGCTGGTCAGAATGCGCGCGCGGCAGGATTTTTCGCGCACAATGCTGCCTCTCGCAATGGCGTGCTTGTACTCTGGGCTTGGTGATAGCCGTTGGGCGGTTGGCCAGGGGAGGGTTGAGCACGCTGCAGATGCCGGGGAGGGCGCGGGTCCTTCTTATAGGTGCACTAAATGCATTTAAATGTAGAAGGACTCAACCAGCGCTTGCGGTGGCTTTAGCGGTATTTGCACACATTTGGTGCAAAGATGCCGATGGATGCCTCGCATAGGTGCAAAGGTCACTGTCTGCTAGCACATACGTGACATATTTGGCAATCCTTGGCATCCCTCTTGTGAGAGTTGGTTAGACCTATATGCTGTCTCCGCATCGCACTTGATAGTTGCTCTATTGGCAATGATTGCGATCCATAGCTTGATTAAAAAAAGGATTCCGATATGAAGGTACCGTTTCGCCTCAACTCGATGGTGGTTGCATTTGGTTTGGCCGGCAGCATGCTCGCTGGCGCCGCCCAGGCTCAAAATATCAAGATTGGTGTGGTCATTCCTGCGACGGGTCCGCTGACCCAGTACGGCGACATGGTCAAGGAGGGTGTGGATACGGCGCTCGAGCAGATCAATGCAGCCGGTGGTGTCAATGGCAACAAGCTCGAAGCGGTGATCGTTGACGATGCCTGCGAGCCCAAGCAAGGCCCAGTGGCCGCCA
Organism: Comamonas sp. JNW; assembly: GCF_003105075.1. Lineage (NCBI taxonomy): Bacteria > Pseudomonadati > Pseudomonadota > Betaproteobacteria > Burkholderiales > Comamonadaceae > Comamonas > Comamonas sp. JNW. The sequence goes on along the minus strand of NZ_QETI01000016.1, from coordinate 49,200 downwards.
ACCGCGTGGTCAACGCCAAGATCCATTACGTGGTCGGCCCCGTGTGCTCGGGCGCTGCCATTGCTGCGGCACCCATCTACAACAACGAAGGTGTGGTGGTGGTGACTCCGTCGGCCACGTCGCCAGCGCTCACCGAAGGCAAGAACTTCAGCTCGATCTTCCGCACCATTGGCCGTGACGACCAGCAAGGTCCTTTCGCTGCCAAGTTCATTGCCCAGAACGTCAAGCCCAAGAAGGTTGCCGTGCTGCACGACAAGCAATCCTACGGCCAGGGCATTGCCACGGCCGTGCGTGACACGCTCAAGGCCGACGGCGTGAACGTCGCGCTGTTCGAAGGTATCAACGCCGGTGACAGCGACTACTCTGCCGTGATCACCAAGCTGAAAAGCGCCGGTGTGGACTTTGTCTACTACGGCGGCTACCACCCAGAGATGGGCCTGCTGCTGCGCCAATCGGCTGAGCAAGGCCTGAAGGTCCGCATCATGGGCCCAGAAGGCGTGGGCAACCCTGAAATCAACGCCATCGCCGGCCCGGCTGTTGAAGGCATGCTGGTGACCTTGCCTGCGGACTTCGCTTCCAACCCCAAGAACGCCGCCATCGTCAAGGCATTCAAGGACAAGAAGCGCGATCCTTCCGGCTCGTTCCAGATGGGCTCGTACACCGCTGTGCAAGTCATTGCTGACTCGATCAAGGCCGTGGGCAATGATGGCGCCAAGGTGGCCAAGCACCTGCATACCGCAACTTTTGAAACCCCACTGGGCAAGCTCGCCTGGGATGCCAAGGGTGACCTGAAGTCCTACGACTTCCAGGTGTTCAGCTGGCACAAGGACGGCAGCAAGTCGCCTGCAACCAAGTAAGTGTTTGGCAAAAGCATGGCTCTAAAACATAGAGCCATGCTTTTTTATTTTGGCGGCCACAAGCGCCAATGGAATTGGGTTGGTACGGTATGAACGATTTTTTGCCCCAATTCATACAACAGTTGTTCAATGGTCTGTCACTGGGCGCGATCTACGCGCTGGTGGCCATTGGCTACACGATGGTGTATGGAATTATCGGAATGATTAATTTCGCCCATGGCGAGATTTATATGATTGCGGCCTATATCGGCCTGGTGACCTTGTCGGCCATCGGCACGCAAAGCGGGCTGCCGGTCTTTGTGGTGATCGGTGCCATGCTGCTCGTAGCGGTGGTGCTCACCGGTGTCTATGGCTATGTGGTCGAGCAGGTGGCTTATAAGCCCTTGCGCAGCAGCCCCCGTCTGGTGGCCCTGATCTCGGCCATTGGTATGTCAATCTTTTTGCAAAACTGGGTGGCCCTGGGCCAGGGCGCACGTGATATGGCGGTGCCTTCGCTGTTGCCTGGTGCCTTCAACTTTCACATGGGTGATTTCGAGGTCTTTGTGCCCTACACCCGCATCTTGATCATCGTAGTTGCCGTGGTGCTGATGGCCGCGCTGACCTTCTACATCCGCCACTCGCGCATGGGCCGCGCCTCGCGCGCCTGCTCGCAAGATATGCAGATGGCCAATCTGTTGGGCATTGACACCAACAAGGTGGTGTCGTTCACCTTCATTCTGGGCGCGGTGCTGGCTGCGGTGGGCGGCGTGCTGATTGCGCTGGCGATCGGCAAGCTCAACCCGTATATCGGTTTTGTTGCGGGCATCAAGGCCTTCACAGCGGCGGTGCTGGGCGGCATCGGCAGCATTCCGGGTGCGATGCTGGGCGGCGTGCTGCTGGGCGTGGCCGAGACCATGGCTGCCGCCTATATCTCGTCCGAGTACAAGGACATCGTCGCCTTCGGTCTGCTGGTGCTGATCCTGCTCTTTCGCCCCACGGGCCTGTTGGGCAAGCCTGAAGTGGAGAAAGTCTGATGGTGAAAGCGAACATCAAGAACGCCATCATCTCGGCCGTGCTGGCCGCTTTGGTGGTGGTCCCCATCTTTGGCCTGCACCTGGAGCGCAAGGGCGGCCAGAACTACATTGAGCCGCACTGGAACCTGGTGATCTGGGGCTTTGTCATCGTGCTGGTGCTGCAGCTGGTCAAGCCGATGCTGGGCAAGCATATGGCCCGGGTGCAGGCGCCGCGACTGCCCGAGGTCAGCGCCCGCATGCGCATGACGCTCATGTGGCTGGTGATTGTGGCGGCCATTGCCTGGCCGTTTTTCAGCGGCCGCAACGCGGTCGATATTGCCACCTTGGCCTTGATCTATGTGATGCTGGGCCTGGGCCTGAACATCGTGGTCGGCTTTGCCGGTCTGCTCGATCTGGGCTTTGTCGGCTTTTATGCGGTGGGCGCCTATACCTATGCCTTGCTGTTCCACTGGGCCGGCTGGTCGTTCTGGGAAGCGCTGCCGCTGTCCGGCGCAGCCGCTGCCCTGTTCGGCTTCTTGCTGGGATTTCCGGTGCTGCGCCTGCGCGGCGATTACCTGGCGATCGTGACCCTGGGCTTTGGCGAAATCATCCGCCTGCTGCTGGTCAACCTGGTGGACTTCACCGGCGGGCCGGACGGCATCTCGAGCATTCCCAAGCCCACCTTCCTGGGCTTTGAGCTGACCCGTTCGGCCTCGCAAGAGGGTGCGCAGACCCTGCAGCAGTTCCTGGGCATCGAGTTCAACACCATGCACATGGTGGTGTTCCTCTACCTGTTGGCGCTGGGCCTGGCCTTGGTCACCTTGTGGATCAGCAACCGTTTGATCCGCATGCCCATTGGCCGCGCCTGGGAAGCGCTGCGTGAAGACGAAGTCGCCTGCCGCTCACTGGGCATGAACCCCACGAAGATCAAGCTCTCGGCCTTCACGTTGGGCGCCATGTTTGCCGGTTTTGGCGGCGCATTCTTTGCCGCGCGCCAGGGCATTGTCAGCCCCGAGTCGTTCAGCTTTATCGAGTCGGCCCTGATCCTGGCCATCGTGGTGCTGGGCGGCATGGGCTCGCAAATCGGCGTTGTCGTGGCCGCGATCCTGATCACGGTGCTGCCTGAGCTGGCACGCGAGTTCTCGGAATACCGCATGCTGATTTTCGGCCTGGTGATGATCTTGATGATGGTCTGGCGTCCGCAGGGCTTGTTCCCGATGAAGCGCCACCATGAAGAGTTGAAGCAATGACCGTAAACACGGAAAACGCAAACAGGGAGAAGTGTTTATGAGTCGAAGCATACTGAAGGTCGAAGGCCTGTGCATGCGCTTTGGCGGCTTGCTCGCGGTCGACCAGGTCGCGCTCGATGTCAAGCCGCAGGAGGTGTTCGCCATCATTGGCCCCAATGGTGCGGGCAAGACCACCGTGTTCAACTGCATCAGCGGTTTCTACAAGCCCACGGCCGGTACCGTGTCGCTGGGCGGGCAGTCGATTGCCGGCCTTGCCAGCCATGAGGTGGCCAACCACGGCGTGGTGCGTACCTTCCAGAACGTGCGCCTGTTCAAGGGCATGACCGTGCTGGAGAACCTGCTGGTGGCCCAGCATCAGCAGATCAAGCGCAACCTGCTCTCGGGCCTGTTCAAGACTAAGGCCTACCGCGCGGCCGAAGAGCACGCCAAGGAGCAAGCGGCCCACTGGCTGGATGTGATGGGCCTGCGCGCCTTCACCAACCGCGAGGCGGGCAACCTGGCCTATGGCCACCAGCGCCGGCTGGAGATTGCGCGCTGCATGATCACCAAGCCCAAGCTGCTGATGCTCGACGAGCCTGCAGCGGGCCTGAACCCGCAAGAGAAGGTGGAGCTGCAGCACCTCATCGACCGCTTGCGCCGCGAGTACGGCGTGACGGTGCTGCTGATCGAGCATGACATGAGCCTGGTGATGGGGGTGTCCGAGCGCATCCTGGTGATGGAGTATGGCAAGCCGATTGCATTGGGTGTGCCGGAGGTCATTCGCAATGACGAACGCGTGATCAAGGCATACCTGGGAGAGTCCTGATGCAGCCGATGTTGGAAATCAAGAATATCAGCACGCATTACGGTGCGATTTGTGCAGTCAACGATGTGAGCCTGCATGTCAATGAGGGGGAGATCGTCTCGCTGATCGGCAGCAATGGCGCTGGCAAGACCACGTTGCTGATGAGCGTCTGCGGCAATCCCTGCGCCACCACGGGCTCGATCAAGTTCGAGGGTGAAGAGCTGGTGGGGCAGTCCTCGCACCTGATCATGCGCAAGGGCATTGCGATCTCGCCCGAAGGCCGGCGCGTCTTCAAGGACCTCACGGTCATGGAGAACCTGCAGATGGGCGCGTTCTTCTTGAACAAGCAGGAGATTGCGCACGGCATTGACTATGTCTACGGGCTCTTTCCCCGCCTCAAGGAGCGTGCCGAGCAGCGCGCCGGCACCATGTCGGGCGGCGAGCAGCAGATGCTGGCCATTGGACGGGCGCTGATGAGCAAGCCGCGCCTGCTGCTGCTCGATGAACCCACCTTGGGCCTGGCGCCGCTGATCATTGCGCAGATCTTCGAGATCATCAAGGCCGTGCGTGAGCAGGGCGTGACCGTGTTCCTGGTCGAGCAAAACGCCAACCAGGCGCTGCAGATCGCCGACCGGGGCTATGTGCTGGAGACCGGCAAGGTCACGCTGGAAGACAGCGGGGTCAACCTGCTGCGCAACCAGGACATCCGCAAGGCCTACCTGGGCGGCTGATCGGCGCAGCGGCAGACGCTGCCACTACCCAAAGCAAAACCGCTCCTGGCTGCATGGTCAGGAGCGGTTTTTTAATGCCTGGGCGCTGCGTTAGCGCTGGTAGTAGGCCTGGATGATGCGGCAGGCCTCATGCACATCGTCGGTGATGTGGAAGAGCTTGACGTTCTCGGGCGAGATGGTTCCGTACTCGATCATCACATCGAAGTTCAGCATGCGCGACCAGTAGTCCACGCCAAACAGCACAATGGGCACACCCTTGGCCTTGTGGGTCTGCACCAGGGTGAGCACTTCGAACAGCTCATCCATCGTGCCAAAGCCGCCGGGAAACACCACCAGGGCCCGCGCGCGCATCATCAGGTGCATCTTGCGCAGCGCAAAGTAGTGGAACTTGAAGCACAGCGCCGGCGTGATGTAGCGGTTGCCCGACTGCTCATGGGGCAAGGTGATGTTCATGCCGACATTGGGTGCGTGCTCCTCGGAGGCGCCCCGGTTGGCCGCTTCCATGATGCCGGGGCCGCCGCCAGTGCAGATGTAGAGGCGGTCTTCGAGCTTCTGGGTTTCGCTGAACTTGGCCACCAGGCGTGCAAAGCGGCGTGCGGCGTCGTAGTAGCGGCTGGTGGCCATGGCGCGCTGCGCCACGGCAATCGCTTGCGCATCGCCCTGGGCCTGGGCGGCCGCCAGCAGCAGCTCAGCCTCTTCAGGCGCCACAAAGCGCGCGCTGCCAAACACCACGACGGTGTTGTTGATGCCTTGGGCGGTCAGCTCCAGGTCGGGCTTGAGCATCTCGAGTTGAAAGCGGATCGAGCGGGTCTCGCGGCGGCTCAGAAACTCGGGGTCTGCAAAAGCCAGGCGGTAAGAGTCGCGCTTGGCCGCCTGCTCTGCAGGTATGTCGGCACCGAACAGGTTCCAGTCATGCGCCATGACTTGTTCGTCGAGTTGGGTGTTGGCGTCCATGGTCTTCTCCAGCTTTCACAATGCCAGTGCCCGGCAGGCACCAGCGTTCACAAAAAACACAAACAGCGCAAGCGGGGCCTGCGCTGCTACTGAATATAGAGCGATTTGGGCATGCACTCGCGGCAATGCCTTAAAAAATACGCCTTAAGGATTCTTAGCGCCCACCCCACAGCGCCTGGCCGGTCGCCAGGCCCAGGGCCGTCAACGCCAGCGAGCCCAGCAGGTGCAGGCTGCATTGCAACAGCGCCAGGCCGTAGCGCTGGGCCTGCAGCATCGATACCGTCTCGGCAGAGAAGCTGGAAAAGGTGGTGAGGGCGCCCAGAAAACCGGTGATCAGCACCAGGCGCCAGACCGGGTCGATGCCCGGTGCGTTTTGGAACAGCGCCACCAGCAGGCCAATGGCGTAGCCGCCCCCCAGGTTGGCCGCCAAGGTGCCCCAGGGCAGCAAGGCATGGGGCTGGTTGAGCCAGCGGCCCAGTTGCCAGCGTGCCAGCGCGCCCAGGCAGGCGCCAATCGATATGCCAAGAACATTCCACATGGCAGGCAGCTTAGCAGGGCGCAGCTGCACTGCGTGAAAAATCGGTGCCACGCCAGTGATGCTTCCCAGCTCAGCGCGTTTGCACAATGTCCTGCCAGGCGGCATAGGCGGCCAGCACCGCAGCGCGTTGCACAGTATGCGCAAAGACCAGCGCATCGCCCACCACCGTCTGGTCCGGGAACTCGGTGATCAGGCTCACGGGGGTCAGGCCGTTGTTGTCGACCTGCATCGTGCAGGGTGTGCCATGCCGCAGCTCAAACGGCTGGCGGCCGGAATGGCTTTGGTACAGCGCCAATTGGCGGCGGTTGTACTCCGGCAAGCCCGCCACCTGCAGCAGGGCCTGCGCCACCCGCTCGGCCAGCGCTTCGGCCTGCGGCTGCCACTCTTCCTGGTAGCGCAGAATCAGGAAAAAGCCCTTCGGAATGGTCCAGAGGTCAAAGCCCTGGGGCACATAGCCGGACAAGGGGCGCGTCCATTCATGGGCGGGATAGCCATGCAGGCTCAGGTGCAGCTGCGCGCCGCTGGCGGCAATCGCATCACGGCGCAGTGCGCCTTCGTACCAGGGGGCATGGTCGCGGTAGGCCAGGTCATCGCCCAGCGCGGTATAGCGTGCTGCATGGTGCATCTGCTCGGGGGCGTAACGGCAGTACCACTGGTGCAGGTCATAGCCGTCGGGGTTCTCGACGGGGATGTAGGCAAAGTGGCTGTCCGCCTGCTGCGCCAGTGCCAGCGCGCCGCGCAAGGCGCCTGTCACACCTGATATCTCATTGGCATGCTGGCCGCCACTCAGCACCACCGGATGCTCGCTGCCCTTTTTGTAGGTGGCGGCTATGCGGCGGCCCTGCACGCTCTGGCCCTGGCAGGCGCTGCCATAGGCATCAAACAGCGGCTGGACCAGCGCATCCATCTGGGCCAGGCTCGGCGCGCGCTGCAGCTGCGCTGCGGCCGCATCGGCCTGGGCAAAGCTGTGGGGGCTATAGGTAGCGGTTGGCAGGCCTTCTTCCACCTCGGGCAGGGGCTCGCTCAGCGCGAGTGCGCGGATCTGCAAGCCGACCGTTGTCAGCTCCAGCGGATGGGACTGTGCGGCGATCTGGATGTCCGGCACGATCTGGCCCGGTTGCAGGCGGCGGTCACCGGCTGCGCGCCCGGACAGCTTTTGAAAATGTTCCAGCAGCGAGAAATACAGGTCCTCGTGCATGGCTTCGGGCGTGCTCATGGTCTCGCCGGTGCCGGCAATCGCTTGTTCAAATCCGGGCAGTTGCATGGCGATATGCAGACGGCCAAAGAAGGGCTCGGTCTTGGGCCAGGCATGGTGCTCAATGGCCTGCATGGCCTGGCTATAGGCTGCCTCGTAGTCCGTGAGCAGGGCGGCATCGTGCACGGTGCGGCCTTGGGCGTCATGCGCCTGCTGCCAGCCGCAGGGGGTGATGCCGCTGCTGCCGTGCGCTGATTGGAAAGCCCGGTTGGGCGCGAACACCTGCAGGCTTTGTGTGCGCCCATCCTGGTAGCGCAGCGCCAGGGTGTAGTTGCTGTTGTGCTGGCCGGCGGCCATCTGCAGATCGACACCGTGTGGCAGCATGGCGGCCAGCGGGTAGGCCTCCAGCATAAAACGGTTGGGCGCCGCATCCGCATGCAGCGGATAGTGCAGCTGCAGGCTTTGCAGCCCGGTGGTGTCTAGGTCTTCCAGCACCGCATGTACCATCGGCTTGTAGGCACTGCGAATGCGGGCGCGGATGCCGTGCTTGGCCAGTTGCTGCTCAGCCGCCCGGCGTGCATCAACGCCTTCAAAACACCAGAGCTGCCATGCCAGCTCGGGCTGCGGATGGGCCAAGCGCTCAGCCATCCATTGGCTGAGCGTGCGGTTGAGGGTGTGGGAGAGCAGAAGCGTCATGGCAGGGCCTGGGGTGTGGATGCTGGTGATCCACCAGCATAGAACAAGCGCGCTGTTCCTGCTGTCCCCGGGCGCTTATTCCCGCCTGAACCTCGTCCCTGGCGGTGCCTTGGCCGCCTACCGCCATCACGGTTTCAGGCGTCGTTGCCTTCCGGGTTGGCCGACACGATGCGGCTCAGGCTAGGCGGCACATCCTTGCCCATGCGCCGGTCGCGGAACAGCGCCGCACGCATCAAAAAGATATTGGTGATGGGTACGGCCACGGACAGCAGCACAGCGATCAGCAAGGTGTGAAAGCTGGGTTTGTGCGACTGCAGGCTGAAGAAGAGGACCGAGCTCCAGACAATCAGCCAGCAGCCGGCGCAGGCGATGATGGACGGCGTGTGGACGCGTTCGTAGTAGCTGGGCAGGCGAAACAGGCTGAGCGCGCCGATCAAGGTGATCAAGCAGCCCGCGAGCACCAGCACCGACACCACAATCTGCACCCAGATGGGCAGGTCGATTTCCGTCATTCGATCACCTCCCCGCGCAGGAGGAACTTGGCCATGGCCGTCGAGCTGACAAAGCCAAACAGCGCGATGAGCAGGGCGGCCTCAAAGTAATTGACCGACGCATAGTGGATGCCCAGCACCAGCATCGCGAGCATGCCGATCAGGTACATGCAGTCCAGGGCCAGCACACGGTCCTGGGCCTGCGGGCCCTTGAGCAGCCGGATCATCGCAAACAGCATGGCCAGCAGCAGGATGAACAGGGCCGCCGGCATCGTCCAGGCAAGAATGTTGTTCATTCGAAAATCTCCATGAGGGGCCGTTCATAGAAGGCCTTGATGTGGTCGATAACGCCCTGTGGGTCATCCGCCTCCAGCACGTGCAACAGCAGGATGGAACGGTCACGCGATATCTCGGCCCAGGCGGTGCCCGGCGTGATGCAGACGATCATTGCCAGCACCGCCAGACCATTGGGATCGCGCAGTTGCAGGGGCACGTGCACAAAGCCAGCCGGCTTTTTGCGGGTGCCGGGCATCAGCAGCAGGCGCAGCACGGCGCGATTGGATTGCAGCGAATCGGCGGCGACACGAAAGCCCAGGCGGATGATGGTCCAGGGCTTTTTGATGCTGACCGAGCGGGGACGCAGGCCTTGGGTCAGCACAGGAATCAGCAAGCCGAACAGCACGCCCAGGATGATCTGGCCCGGGCTGATGCTGCGGTTGAGCAGCAGCCACACCAGGCACAGCAGCACGGACAGCAGGGGCGCAGGGAAAAGGCGCTTCATGGCTCGGTACCTCCGGCGATGGCTGCATCGGGCGCAGCGGTAAAGCCAGTTTCAGGCAGCACGGTCGGGATCTCGGGCGTGACCACGGGCTTGGCCGTGGGGGAGGGCTTGGGGTTGGTCTCCAGCACAGCGCGGATGTAGTTGCCAGGCGAATGGAGGTTGTCGGCCGCGCGCTGGGTAAAGCGCATCACGCTGGCGCCATGGGTCACCATCAGAATGCAGCAGCCCAGCAAGATGGCGAGCGGCAGGCCTTCAATCACCTTGAGCTCGGGCGTGCTGCGGCTGATGCTGGACCAGAACTCGCGAATGCCGATGCGCACCAGGGCCGTCAAGGCCATCAGGCCCGTGGCGATCAAAATGGCCATGAACAGCCAGCCCAGCCAGCCGATCTGCGTGCCCGCCGACGAGCCCAGGCCCAGCGGATTGAGCAGCGCCGAGAGCATCGCGAATTTGCCGATAAAGCCCGACAGCGGGGGAAGGCCGGAAATCACCAGGGTGCAGACCATGAACGACAGGCCCAGGAAGGCCATCGCCGCCGGAATGGCCCGGCCAATCAGCACTTCCTCGTCCTCGTCGAGGTTGAGGCCCTCGCGTGGCAGCAGCTCTGCGGTCAAAAACGGCGCCTCCTCATCCTCAAAGCGCACACTGGCGCCATCGGTGGTGCGCCATCGCTCGATCAGGTCAGTGACCAGGAACAGGGCCGCTACGGCCAAGGTGGAGCTGGGCATGTAGTAGAGCAAGGCGCTGGTCATCAGGTTCTGGCCAAAGCCGGCAGCGGCGAGCAAGGTGCCTGCTGATAATATGGCTGCATAGCCCGCCACATAGCCCAGGCGCTGCGTACCCAGGATCGAGATCGCCGCGTACAGCATCGTGGCCAGCCCGCCCAAGATCAGCCAAGCGCTGCCAAAATGAGCCGAAGGCCCGGCCTCGCTGCTGAACATCAAGGTCCACAGCCGCACAATCGTATAGATGCCCACCTTGGTCATCAGCGCAAAAATGGCGCCCACCGGCGCGGTGGCCGAGCCATAGGCGGGCACCAGCCAGAAGTTCAGCGGCCAGACTGCCGCCTTGATCAGAAAGGCCGTGGCCAAGATACCGGCTGCGGTGTGCAGCAAGCCCCGGTCAGCGCTGCTGACGCTGGGGATGATGCGCGCCAGATCGGCCATGTTCAAGGTGCCGGTGATGCCGTAGAGCATCGACACGCCGATCAAAAAGAGCGAGGACGCTGCCAGGTTGATGGCGATGTAGTGCAGGCCATGCTGCACCCGGGATTTGCCCGAGCCGTGCAGCAGCAAACCGTAGGAGGCGGCCAGCATGATCTCGAAGAACACGAAGAGGTTGAACAGATCACCGGTCAGGAAGGCACCGGCCAGGCCCATCATCTGGAACTGGAACAGCGGGTGAAAATGCACACCCACCCGGTGCCAGCGCGCGCCGGAATACACCACGGCACACAGCGCGACCACGCTGGTGGTCAGCAGCATCAGGGCCGAGAGCCGGTCGAGCACCAGCACAATGCCAAATGGCGCGGCCCAGTTGCCCGACAGGTAAACGCTCATCGAGGTGGCCATGCCATCCTGGTTGCTCCACTTGACCAGGGCCATGGCGATGACCAGGCCGATCAGGCAGGAGCTGATGTTCATCAGCAGTTTGGTGCGTTGGTACTTCTCGCCCAGCGTCAGCATCAGCGCTGCCGTCAGCATGGGCAGCAAAATCGGTGCCAGCAGCAGGTGCGGCATCAGGCGCTCAGTCAGCGTCATCAGCGACATCAAGGCGCCTCCTGCACATCGTTGGAGAGGGATCCGTCCACGTGGTCAGTGCCCGTCATGCCGCGCGAGGCGAGCAGCACCACCAAAAAGAGGGCGGTCATCGCAAAGCCGATGACGATGGCCGTCAGCACCAGGGCCTGCGGCATGGGGTCGGCGTAATGCATCAGGTCGGTGGGCACACCGGGCTGCAGTATCGGCTCGCGGTCGATCGCCAGGCCCACGCGGCCCATGCTGAAGATAAACAAATTGACCGCATACGACAGCAAGAGCAGACCCATGATGATCTGAAACGTCCGTGGGCGCAGCAACAGCCAGACGCCGGAGCCGGTCAATACGCCAATGGCAATGGCCAGTACGATTTCCATTTGGTATTGTCCTTAGGGTTGAGAAGCGGAGTCGCTGCGCTCGCCTTGCTGGCGCTCGTGGAAGCGGAATCCCCGGACGGATTGGTGGGCAATGCTGGTGAGCATCAGCATGGTCGAGCCCACGACCAGCGAGAACACCCCAATATCGAAGAACAGCGCGCTGGCGATATGGATCTCGCCCACCACGGGCAAGGTCAGATGCGCAGTGTGGCTGGTCAGGAACGGGTAGCCAAAGTACCAGCTGCCCACACCGGTGCCCAGCGCAAACAGCAGGCCGGCGGCAATCCAGCGGCGCGGGTAGATCGGCAGATGCGACTCCACCCAGTGCGTGCCGGAGATGATGTACTGCAGCAGCAGGCCGATGGCCAGGGTCAGGCCGGCCACAAAGCCGCCACCGGGCTCGTTGTGACCACGCATGAACAGGTACATCGCCACAATCGCGGCAAACGGCAGCAAGAGGCGCACCAGCACGGCGGGCACCATCAGGTAGCCCACGGCGGTATCGGTGGCACTGCGCGGGTTGAGCAGGTCGGTCTGCAAGTCAGCCGGCAAGAAGCGCTGCTGCTCGGGCACATCCATGGCCTCTGGTGCGGGGCGGAAGCGCCGCAGCAGGGCATAGACGGTGAGCGCCACAATGCCCAGCACGACGATCTCGCCAAAGGTATCAAAGCCACGGAAGTCGACCAGCATGACGTTGACCACGTTGGTGCCGCCGCCCTCGGGCAGGGCGCGCTCCAGGAAGAAGGTAGAAGTGCTCTCCGGGAAAGGCCGGCTCATCATCGCAAACGACAGCCAGGCCATGCCGCCGCCGGCGAGCAGCGCAATGGCCAGGTCACGCCAGCGGCGCAACGTGACCAGTGCACCATGCTGGGAGACTTTCTTGAGCTTCTTGTCGCGCTTGGGCAGCCAGCGCAGGCCCAGCAGCAGCAGCACCGTGGTGACCACTTCGACGACCAGCTGGGTCAAGGCCAGATCGGGTGCGGAGAACCACAGGAAGGTAATGCAGGTGGCCAGGCCCGCGCCGCCCAAGGTGACCAGGGCCGCCAGGCGGTGGTACTTGACCAGGAAGGCCGCTGCCAGCGAGCAGCTGATACCGATGAGCCAGAGAATGCCAAAGGCGGGCGACAGCGGCTGCAGGCCCCGGTTGCCCAGCTGGAGGCCGTGGATCAGCAGCGGCAAGGTGGCGGTCAACAAGGCCGCCAGCACCAGCCACAGTGCCTGCCACTGCCAGCGGCGCGTGCCCAGCCAGCGGCGCATATGGCGCGCGCCATTGGTGATGATCGCCATCACCGCCTGGAACACCCATTGGCCATTGACGCGGCCAACCAGCGGCGCATCATCGAGGTATTGCTTGGCACGCAAGAGGCGCAGCAGCAAATACAGCAAGATGCCCGCCAGCATCGCGATGATGCTCATCACCAGCGGTGCATTGATGCCGTGCCACAGCGCCAGACTGAACTCTGGCAAGTTGCCGCCCACCACGGGCGAGGCGGCAGCATCCAGGTAGCTGCCCACCGCCCAGGCCGGGAAGATCCCCACCAGCAGGCAGATCAGTACCAGCAGCTCGACCGGCACGCGCATCCAGTGCGGTGGCTCATGGGGCTCGTGCGGCAGGTCGGTGGCCGGTGGGCCAAAAAACACATCGACCGTGAAGCGCAGCGAATAGGCGACGCTGAAAATGCCCGCCAAGGTAGCGGCCACCGGCAAGGCGGTGGTCAGGAACGGTGTGGTGTTGATGTACACCGTCTCGGCAAAAAACATTTCCTTGGACAAAAAGCCGTTGAGCAGCGGCACGCCGGCCATCGCTGCACTGGCCACCATCGCCAAGGTGCCGGTGATCGGCATCATCTTTTGCAGGCCGGAGAGGCGGCGGATATCGCGTGTGCCTGACTCGTGGTCGACAATGCCGGCGGCCATGAACAGCGAGGCCTTGAAGGTCGCGTGGTTCATGATGTGGAAGACGGCAGCAACGGCGGCCAGCGGGCTGTTGAGGCCCAGCAGCAAGGTGATCAGGCCCAGGTGCGACAGGGTGGAATACGCCAGCAGCGCCTTCATGTCATGCTGGAACATGGCGATATAGCCGCCCAGCAGCAAGGTGATGGCGCCGGCGCCACCAACGAGCCAGAACCATTCCTCGGTGCCGCTCAGCGCAGGCCAGAGGCGGGCGAGCAAAAAGACACCGGCCTTGACCATGGTGGCCGAGTGCAGATAGGCCGAGACCGGGGTGGGCGCCGCCATTGCGCGCGGCAGCCAGAAATGGAAGGGGAACTGCGCGCTCTTGGTGAGCGCGCCGAGCAAGATCAGCACCAGGGTGACGCGGTAGAGCTCATGGTTGCGGATCTGGTCACCGGCGGCCAGCACATTGTCGAGCTCATAGCTGCCCACGATGTGGCCCAGCAGCAGCACACCGCCCAAGAGGCACAGGCCCCCGGTGCCGGTCACGGTAAGCGCCATGCGCGCGCCCATGCGTGCGTCCTTGCGGTGGTGCCAGTAGCCGATCAGCAAAAAGGAGAAGAGGCTGGTCAGTTCCCAGAAGAACACCAGCTGGATCAGGTTGCCCGAGAGCACCACGCCCATCATCGAGCCCATGAAGGCCAGGAAGAACGAGAAAAAGCGTGGCACCGGATCGGCTTGCGACATGTAGTAGCGCGCATACAGCACCACCAAGCTGCCGATGCCCAGCACCAGGATGGAGAACAACCAGGCAAATCCATCCATGCGGAAGTGCAGATCCAGCCCGAGCTGGCCCAGCCAGGCCACATTGTGGTGCACCACGCCGTTGTTCTGCGTTTCCGGGAAAAGCATGGCAACTTGAACCACGCAGAACACCGCAATGGCCCCTGCCAGCGTGGACTCGGTGTTACGCGCGTTGGCAGGCAGCAGCGCTGCAATTGCGCTGCCGATGAAGGGGAGGAGGATCAGGTAGGAAAGTGCCATTTCTTTGTAAATTCTACAAGCTGGCCCGATCCCAGCTGCTACTAAAACCCGAGCAAGTTCAGGATATTGGTCATGGCTTATCGATAGTCAATACCCTATGTTAGTGACTGCAAATGCGCGAGCAAAGGTGGTTTCTTGATGCCTGTTTTGAACATGCGCCCATGCATGCTTTGCATGAATAGCCGGCCACTTGCCCATAGGGCAACACTGCAGCGTTGCGGCAGGGTCAGGGGGCTGGGACAGGGGGAGGAGATGGTTGCGCCGCAGGTCCGCTGAGTCCAGGAGTTGTAGTGCGCGGGGCGGGGGCGCGCGCGGTACCGCTGCTGGCGCATGGCAGCAGGGCTGTGCGGGCGAGGCTGGGGTGCGTAGGGTCCGGTGCCGTGGCATATCAGGGCTCCTGCGCCCAGAGCAGGGCGTTTGCGCATCCTAGCAGAAGCGACTGGGAAGTCCTACCGTTCCTGGGAGAGCGAGGTTCTTATTGCTCTTCCACCCGGCGCGGCGGGTAGCTGTCCCAGGACTGGCAGCCGGGGCATTGCCAGAAATGCTGGCGCGCCTCAAAGCCGCAGGCGGCGCAGCGGTAGCGGGTCAGCGGTTTTGCGGCATTGTCCAGCGCGCGCTGAATGGCGGGGTGGTGCTCTTCGTGGCTGAGCGATTCCTGGGCGAGCCAGCGGCCGGCCGCAACCAGTGAGGGCTCGTGGCGCAGGTGCTCGATGTACCAGTCGCGCCCGACCGGTCCCTCGGCTTGCTCCACGCCGGCAAATTCGTCCAGATGCACCAGGCTTTGCATCACATCCAGCGATGGCGCGCTGTGGTAGTTGGCCTCCAGCAGCGCACGTACCTGGGGCTTGCGCTCGTCGGCCTTGACCAGCTCCAGCATCAGCGGCGCGACCAGGGGCACCGAGGAGGGCGACACCGCGGCCAGCTCCATCAGCGATCCCAGTGCCAGCGCGGGATGGCCGCTCTTGTGCTGCAGATGGGCCAGCTCGATCCGGGGGCGCGGTGCATGCGGTGCCTCGGACTGGGCTTGCTGCAGCAAGTCCTGCGCGGCGTCGAGCTGGCCATGGGCGAGTTGGCCCAGCGCCTGCTCACACAGGTAGTGGGCAATGCGCACGCTGTAGTCGCCCTGGTTATGGCTGTGCATCAGGCTCGCAATCTGCACGGCTTGCGGCCAGTCGTGGGCGCGCTCGTAGATCGCCAGGCGCGAGAGACGGGCCTCGTTCTCGTAAGGGGTGTTCTCCAGCCGGGCCAGCGCATCTTCGGCGCGGTCCAGCAGCCCGGCCTTCATGAAATCCAGGGCCAGCGCATGCTGGGCGCGTTCGCGCTCCGGCTTGCTGATGTCGGCGCGCGAGAGCAGGTGCTCATGCACGCGTACCGCACGGCTGTATTCGCCCCGGCGGCGGAACAGATTGCCCAGCGCAAAGTGCAGCTCGGCGGTATCGGGGTCGTTCTGCACGGCCTCGATAAAGGCATCGATGGCCTTGTCCTGCTGCTCGTTCAGGAGAAAGTTCAGCCCCTTGAAGTAGGCCTTGGGGGCGCTGCGGTTCTCGCGGCGAATCTGGCGCAAGTCAAAGCGCGAGGCCAGCCAGCCCAGCACAAACGCAGCGGGGAAACCCAGCAGGATCCAGGAGATGTCAAATTCCATGAGGTGGCAGCGGGGTGGTCTCGTCCGCAGGGGCGTTGGTGGAGGGGGTGGGTTCGCCCGCAATGGCTTGCGCCGCCGCTGCACGCTGCGCGGCTTTGCGGTGCTTCCACCAGCGCGGCACCATGCCGATGATGCCGAGAATCACGCCCGCGCTGAAGGCGAGCAGCACCACCAGAACGAGCGGGGCCTGCCATTGGGTGCCAAAGAACAGGTGCACCACCACATCCCGCTGGTTATTGAGCGCAAATGCAAACAGGGTGAAGAAGATGACAGCTTTGAGCAGCCACAGCAGGTATTTCATGGCAGTGACAGGAATGGCTTGGGCGCCATTCTACGTGGATTCCCACGCCTGGCCTGGAAAAGCAAATGCCAGCACGAGGCTGGCATTGGTCGAAAGAAGGTGACGAGCCTGACCCCGGCACTGGATCCACAGTTAGGGCTGCTTGGTTCCCCACCTGACCCGGTTGGCCGCTTCCCCATGCGAGGAGGCCCGTCAGCTGTCGATTGTACCTAAAGAATGGGGCCCCCTTGGCCAAGCTGGCCAAAAAGTCCTTGTTCGCCTGTGCGGCCAGGGCGCAGCGGCCAAAAGTATTGCAAGCTGCGCGCAGCCAGTGCCGCCCATGGCCGTGACTGACCGTAGAATGCGATGCTATGTCTTATCTTGTTCTCGCTCGCAAATACCGTCCGCGAAATTTCTCTGAAATGGTAGGCCAGGAGCATGTGGTGCAGGCGCTGTCCAATGCGCTGGTGCAGCAGCGCTTGCACCATGCCTACCTGTTCACGGGAACCCGGGGTGTGGGCAAGACGACGGTCTCGCGCATTCTGGCCAAGTCGCTCAACTGCACGGGCGCGGACGGCCATGGCGGCATCACCGCTGCGCCTTGCGGCGTGTGCCCAGCCTGTACCGAGATCGACAGCGGACGTTTCCCCGATTACACCGAGCTCGATGCCGCCTCCAACCGTGGTGTCGATGAAGTGCAGGGCCTCCTGGAGCAGGCGGTGTACAAGCCGGTGCAGGGGCGCTTCAAGGTCTTTATGATCGACGAAGTGCACATGCTCACCAATACCGCCTTCAACGCCATGTTGAAGACCCTGGAAGAGCCGCCCGAGTACCTGAAGTTTGTGCTGGCGACGACCGACCCGCAAAAAGTGCCGGTCACGGTGCTGTCGCGCTGCCTGCAGTTCAACCTGCGCCCGATGGCGCCAGAGACGATCCAGGAGCACCTGGGCCGCGTGCTGGTGCAAGAGCAGATTGCGGCCGAGCCGCAGGCCTTGCGGCTGTTGTCGCGCTCAGCCCGGGGTTCCATGCGCGATGCGCTGTCGCTGACCGACCAGGCCATTGCCTTTGGTGGCGGCCAGCTGCAAGAGGCCAGCGTGCGCCAGATGCTGGGCGCCGTCGATTCCAGCCATGTGTTTCGCCTGATTGAGGCACTGGCGCGCGGCGATGGCGCCGAGGTGGTCGATACCGTCAACCAGCTGCGCCACCAGGGCTTGTCTGCTGCGTCTACCCTGGAAGACATGGCCGTGCAGCTGCAGCGCATGGCCGTGTTCCAGGCCGTGCCGGGCAAGGCCCAGGCCGCCGCCGCTGAGGACGACGCCGAGCAGCAGGAGCTGCTGCGCCTGGCCCAGTTCATGCCGGCGGACGAAACCCAGCTGCTGTACAGCATTGCGCTGCATGGCCGGGGCGAGCTGGGCCTGGCACCGGATGAATATGCGGCCTTGACGATGGCGCTGCTGCGACTGCTGGCCTTCAAGCCTGCGGGCACGGCTGAAAAAAAAACTCTGAATAGTGCTGGGGCTGCGGCCGCAGTGGCTGCTGCGCCCAAGCAGGCTGCTGCCCCCCTTGCCGCGCCTGCCGTGGCTGTTGCACCGCGCGTGGTGCCGCCGCTTGCTGCGTCTCCAGCGCCGCAGGTCGCCACTGCGGTGGATGCGTCCGTAGCCCTTGCAGCGCCTGTTGTTGCTGCTCCGCCATCCGCAGCCATTTCTGCGCCCGTTTCTACACCTGTTTCAGTGCCCGCGCCCGCGCCCGTGCCCACACCGGCACCTGTGGCGGCTCCAGTGGCCCAGCCAGCACCTCCGGCTTCGGAGCCTATCGTCGCCACGCCCACGGTCGAGGCCGTCAAGCTGCCTGTGCGCAGCGCAGAAGATTTGATTCCCGCACGCGCCACTGCCACTGTGGCGCCTGTCCCAGTCGACCCGCCGACCCCCGCCCAGACCGAGAAGGAGCTGGTGGAAGAGGAGCAGCCGCAGTCCCATGACGACGATGCCCCGTCCGAGCCGGACAGCGATGCCGAGGACGAGACCGCAGCGCCGTACTTTGATGAGGTACCGATGGAGGCGTATGCGGATGACGAGCCAGCAGCGCTGGCCGATCTGCCCGATGCGGCGCCTGCTGCGCAGCCGCCCGCTGCAGCGGCACCTGACCGTGCCAGCCTGATTGCCTTGCCGGTGCAAACGCCGCAAGCCAGTGAGCTGGACCGGCCAGCGGCCAACTTTGGCGAGAACCTGGGCCGGGTGCCGCCCGAATTCGAGGACACCGAAGAGGGGCGTTTCTGGAACGACACCGTGACAGCCCTGGTGCAGGCCGAAGCCATTACGGCGGTGGCGCGCCAGTTGGCGCTGCGCTCGCAGCTCATCAAGCGCGAGGCCGACGAGTGGTGGCTGCGGGTGGACCTCGAGTCGCTGGCCCAATCCGGCACGATCGAGCGCCTGCGCACCGCACTGGTGGCCGCCGGTCTGGTGGGCAAGATCCAGGTGTCGGTGGGCGCCGTGAGCGACTGCCCGGCGCGGCGCAAGGCCCATGCCGTGCAGGCCCGCCAGCGCGCGGCCGAGGAAACCGTGCGCCAGGATCCCTATGTCCAGTCTTTGATACAGCAATTTGGCGCGAAAATAGTGCCCGGCAGCATTCAGCCTCTATGATGCGGCGTTCGCTGGCAGATGGGCCCTCCCGTCTGCTGCAGGTTTTTATACAAAAGGATTTTCCATGTTCAACAAAGGACAACTCGCAGGTTTGATGAAGCAAGCCCAGGCCATGCAGGACAACCTCAAGAAGGCCCAGGACGACCTGGCCAACATCGAGGTCGAAGGTGAGTCTGGTGCCGGTCTCGTCAAGGTGCTGATGACCTGCAAGCACGACGTCAAGCGCGTGACCATTGACCCCAGCCTGCTGTCCGAAGACAAGGACATGCTCGAAGACCTGGTGGCTGCCGCCTTCAACGCCGCGGTGCGCAAGGCCGAAGAGACCAGCAACGAGAAAATGGGCAAGATCACCGCTGGCATGCCAGGCCTGCCCGGCGGCATGAAGTTCCCGTTCTAAGCGCGCGCCTCGTTTTGCCGCACGCTTTTGCCGCCCCTGTGCCTTTGGCTGCCACGCGCAACCCAAGGCTTGTCTGCGCTGTGCACTGCTTGGTGAGGCATCGCCATGTCTGATACCGGCACGCTGGAGGCCCTGGTGCAGGCACTGCGCCGACTGCCGGGCGTGGGGGTGAAGTCGGCATCGCGCATGGCGTTTCACCTGCTGCAAAACGACCGGGAGGGGGCCGAGCTGCTCGCGCGCGCCTTGCACGAGGCCAGCAGCCGGGTGCAGCACTGCGAGCGCTGCCATACCTTTACCGAAAACACGATCTGCGACACCTGCCTGGATGAGGGGCGCGATGCCGCTCGCCTGTGCGTGGTGGAAACCCCCGCTGACCAGGCAGCCCTTGAGCGCACCGGTGCCTACAAAGGCTATTACTACGTGCTGATGGGGCGCCTGTCACCGCTCGATGGCATTGGACCGCGCGATATCGGTGTGCAGCAATTGCTGCAACGGGCGAGCGACGGCGTGGTGCAGGAGGTGATCCTGGCCACCAATTTCACCGCCGAAGGGGAGGCCACTGCCCATGTGATCAGCGAGGCTTTGCAGCGCAGGGGTATTGGCTTGACGCGCCTGGCGCGTGGGGTACCCATTGGCAGCGAGCTCGAATATGTGGACCTGGGCACGATTGCCCACGCATTGGCGGATCGCCGCTAAAGCCTTGGTCATTGGGAGGGGTGGCAGCGCCTTTTCCCAGCAATTCAGCGGTTTGCACCGTCTTTGGCGCAGGGCCTCTCGCAGCTTGGGAAAACCGGTTTTCCTGCGCCGCCATTTGGGCTAAATCCGGCTGAGGCGCCCGGCGCGCTGCTTGCGACCGATTACAATTCAATGCTGATCTTTATGGTTATTTATGCATTGCGTGCATAAATCAAGCCCGGTGCGGTCTGTGTTTTCCTGGATTTGCCCGTTTTTCAGTCTTGCACGCCTGTCTGTCTGCACCGCTCCAAAGATCATTCTCCGTTCTCCTTATTGCATCTAGCCGTGTTGCTGCCGGCTGTGCCTCGTGTTTTTTAGGATTTTTGCGTGCAATCTACTGCTGTATCCAAGCGAAATATTCTGGCCGCTGTCATTGGCAACGCGCTCGAATGGTATGACTTCCTGGTCTTTGCCTTCATGACGCCCATTGTGGCCAAGCTGTTCTTCCCCTCCAACCCCAACGATCCGAGCGATGACCTCAACCGCATCCTGATGACCACGGCGGTGTTTGGCGTGGGCTTCTTTATGCGTCCGGTGGGCGGCATCTTGCTGGGCCTGTACGGCGACCGCAAGGGCCGCAAGGCGGCGATGGTGATGGTCACCGGGATCATGGCCGTGGCCATTGCACTGATCACCTTTGCGCCGACCTACCAGGGTGTGGGTATCTGGGCGCCTATCTTCATCGTGCTGGCACGCTTGCTGCAAGGTTTTGCCGCAGGGGGCGAATTCGGCACGTCGACGGCCTTGCTGATCGAGCTGGCGCCCAAGGGCAAACGGGGCTTTTATGGCTCCTGGCAGATGACGGGCCAGATGGCGGCACTGCTGATTGGCGCGGCCGTGGGCACCTTGATCACCGACTTCTTCACCCAGGAGCAGCTGATGTCCTGGGCCTGGCGCATTCCCTTCGCGGTGGGCCTGTTGATTGTGCCGGTGGCCATCTATATCCGCCGCCATGTCGAAGAGCCAGAAACCTTTGTAAAGATGCAGGCCGCGCAAAAGGCGGGCACGGTCAAGCAAGTGGGCGTGCTGGAGATGCTGCGCATCCATGCGCGTGAAACCCTGGTGGGCATGGGCCTGGTGGTAACGGCCACGGTGTCCATCTACATCACCTTCACCTACCTGGTGACCTATTCGACCGTCACCTTGAAGCTGCCGCTGCACGATACCTTCATGGTGCAGATGGCCGGTGCGGCGCTGATGGTTGTGCTGATGCCCTTCATGGGCGCCTGGTCCGACCGGGTGGGCCGCCGTCCCTTGATGATTGGTTCGCTGCTGGGCTATCTGGTGGTGCTGTACCCGCTGTACGCCTGGCTGACCGATGGCCCGAGCATTGCCAAGCTGATGACCGTGCAGGTCGTTGTGTGCCTCTTTGTGTCGGTGTTCTTTGGCGTCTTCAGCACGGTGATGGCTGAGCTCTTCCCTGCGAATGTGCGCTCTGTGGGCATGTCCATGGCCTACAACATCGCCGTGATGGTGTTTGGCGGCTTTGCCCAGTTCATCGTGACCTGGCTGATCAAGACCACGGGCTCGACGATGTCGCCGGCCTTCTATGTGATGTTTGGCGTGACTTTGGGACTGATTGCGGCGTTCTTTATCCGTGAGCGCGCGCATGACGACGACCTGGATGGCGAGATGGTGTGATCACCCCGGCCAGCAGGCATGACGCTGCTGGTCAGCGAGCTGACAAAAAAGCCCGGTGCTGATGCAGCACCGGGCTTTTTCTGTGGGGTGTATAGGGCTTAGGCAAGCACGGGCAGCAACGCCTGCCACTCCTGGGCCAGCAGGCGCGCTGATGAGGCCAGCGCGCCGGGCAGCAGCTGGCTGGCGGTGTGCTCGACGCCCATGCCCAGGATGTGGCCAAGCAGCAAGGCGCCGGCCACCAGCTGCAGGTTGCCGGCGGGCACCTGCGGCCACTGCGCCTGGGCCTTGGCTGCCAATTCTGCGCTCAGGCGCGGGTAGAGCTTTTCGCAGTGCTGGATCTGGGGCAGCTGCGGAATCTTGGCCGCCACGGCCTGCAGCAGGGTCTCCCAGGCCTTGAGGTCTTCGGCCGGGTAGGCCTGGACCAGCTCGGGCAAGGACAGGTAAGGCGCGCGCGCCTCCAGGTTTTGCGACTGTGCCATGCGCAGCAGATTGAACAGCAGGACGGGGCGGTGCTGCAGCAACTCGACCAGGGTCGCGGTATCGGCCTTGTTGTTCAGCGCCTGAGCCAGTGCCGCGACATCGGCGGTACTGGGCAGCACGACCCGGGCGGGTATGGGTTCTGGGCGGCTGACCGCATAGCCTTGCAGCAGATGGGCCTTGTTCTCCTGCGCCAGTTGCAGCTGCGCAGTGGACTCGATCTTGTCGGCGATCAAGGTGGCGCCAGAGATGCGGCGCGCCCACTGCAGCATCAGTACCGCGCGCTCGGCCGAAAGCACCGAGAAATCGATCTTCAGGTAGTTGACCAGGTCGTGCCAGGGCGCGTAGGCCGAATCGAGCACCGAGTGGTTGAACGCGAGCGCAAAACCTTTGGCACGCAAGGCCTCCAGCGCGGGGCGGCGTGCCAGCGCTTCAGACGATGCGGCATGGCCCAGTGACGGGATCTCCAGCACCACCTGGCTTGCAGGCAGCAGATTCAGATGGCTGCCGCGCAGGCTCTCGAACGTGGTGTTCAGAAACAGCAGGCCATCGCCCAATAAGGGGGCGGGCTCGATGTGCGAGAGCACGGCATGCGTCAGCGCCAGGTCTGATTCCAGCGTATGGGACGACGCGGTGCGGGAGCGGTTGAATATCTCGTGGCCGGTGACGGCGCCGCTGGTATCTTTGATCGGCTGCCAGGCAATAGGGGGTGCGGGTGATGTGAACACCATGGCAGCTGCCATGGAGGGGGGTGTTGAAGGAGGCGCGCTCGTGTGTTGCATGTACGGCTGAACCATTGCATGCATCAGTGGTGCCTCACCAGCAACTGGTGTAAGCAATGTCTGCATTTCGTTATCTCGGGATCGACGTGCATTGTCCTTCATATCGGGCATTTCACGCGTCTATGGAGAGAGTGAACCTGCTGGTTTTGTAGCAAACTGCACACGCTTTTGGCGTATAAAAAGCGTCTGTTTGTTACAGTTGCCCCTGCAGCCAGTCCAACTCGCTCTGGCTGAACCCGGCCTGGCGGCGGGCAGGCAGGTTGATTGGCGGGCGGGGGCGGGGTGCCTCGTAGTGGCTGACAAGCCAGCTGTAGTGCTGCTCTGGGTCCAGATCGCGCTGCGCACAAAGAAACCGGTACCAGTGGTTGCCGATCGCCACATGTCCCACCTCTTCGCGCAGGATGATGTCCAGGATGGCGACCGCCTCCAGTGCGTCTGGCGCAGCTGTTTGTTGCAATTTTGCCTGGATCTGGGGAGTTGCATCCAAACCACGGGCCTCCAGGGTGCGGGGTACCAAGGCCATGCGCGCCACGATGTCATCGGCCGTTTTCTCGCACATGGTCCACAGACCCTGGTGCGCGGGGTAGTCGCCATAGTCATGGCCCCATTTGCGCAAGTGGGCACGCAGCAGCCGGAAATGCTTGGCTTCCTCGCCCGCCACCTGCAGCCAGTCCTGGTAAAAGGCCTCGGGCATGCCTTCATAGCGCCAGATGGCATCGAGCGCCAGGTTGATGGCGTTGAACTCGATGTGGGCGATGGCGTGCAGCAAGATGGCGCGCCCCTCAGCCGTTGCCGGGGAGCGCCGGCCCATGGCGGTATGGACCTTGAGCTCGGGTCTGGCCGGGTGGCCGGGCAGGCTGATGCCCTCGGGCACTTGCAGCTGCGCCCCAGGTGCTATTGAAATAGTGGCTCTTTGCGCATACATGGCAAGGGTGAGCGCGGATTTTTCCTCGGCATCGGCCACACACAGGGCTTGCAAGGCACATTGACGTAATTCCATCCCTACAATTATGAGGCTGGCGCCCCATGGAGGCGTGCAAGGCAGGCATGGCCCGCGCTCCTGCGAGCACTCACAGGGGATTGACCTGTAACCATAACCCGATGGAGACATGATGGCGAAGTATGAACTCGATGGTGTGCAACCGCAGGTTGCCGCCTCGGCATGGATTGCAGACAGCGCGCAGGTGGTCGGCCGCGTGGAGATGGCCGCAGACAGCAGTGTGTGGTTTGGTGCCATTCTGCGCGGGGACAATGACCCGATCCGCATTGGCGAGGGCAGCAATATTCAGGACGGCAGCGTGCTGCACACCGACAAGGGCAAGCCCTTGGACATCGGCAAGCACGTCACCATCGGCCATAACGTCATCTTGCATGGCTGCACGATTGGCGATGCGTCGCTGATCGGCATGGGCGCCATTGTGCTCAACGGCGCCAAAATCGGCCGCCATTGCCTCGTGGGTGCTGGCGCGGTGGTGACCGAGAACAAGGAGTTTCCTGAAGGCAGCTTGATTGTGGGCAGCCCCGCCAAGGTGGTGCGCCAGTTGAGCCAGGAGCAGATCGAGGGGCTGCGGCGCAGCGCTGAGGGCTATATGGCCAATGCGCGGCGTTTCAAATCGGGTCTGCGAAAATTGCCAGATTGAGGCGCTGCGGCCCCGGGTGCGAAGCCCGGGCGCAGCAGGCCTGCATGTATTGAATTGGAAGAATTACAGTGTCTGAACTGCATAAATTTTTGTTTGATGGGCTGCCCGTGCGGGGAGCCATTGTTCGACTGACCGATGCCTGGCAAGAGATCTTGCAGCGCCGCGCCGTCAATACCAGTACCGGCCCGTACCCGCTGCCCGTGCAGGAGATGCTCGGCGAGATGACCGCCGCTGGCGTGCTGATGCAGTCCAACATCAAATTCAATGGCGCGCTGGTGTTCCAGATCTCGGGTGATGGCCCGGTGAAGCTGGCCGTCACCGAGGTGCTGACCAACCTGAGCGTGCGCTCCACCGTCACGATGGTGGGCGACTTGCCCGCCGATGCGACCTTGACCGACCTGGTCAATGTGCATGGCAAGGGCCGCTGCGCGATCACCTTGGACCCCAAAGACAGGCAACCTGGTCAGCAGCCCTACCAGGGCGTGGTGCCGCTGGTCGATGTGGATGGCCAGCCGCTCCAGAGCATGGCTGCCATCTTGCAGCAGTACATGCGCCAGTCCGAGCAGCTCGACACCGTGCTGGTGCTGGCAGCCAACGACAAGGTGGCCGCTGGCCTGATCGTGCAGCGCATGCCGATCAAGGGCGAGGCCAATCTGGCCGCAGGCGCGCAGAACACCGAAGAGGTCGACCAGATCGGCCTCAATGAAGAGTACAACCGCATTGCCCACTTGGCTGCCAGCCTGACCCGCGATGAGCTGCTGAGCCTCGATGTCGAGACCATCCTGCACCGCCTGTTCTGGGAAGAAAAGCTGCTGCGCTTTGTGCCTGAAGACGGCGAAGGCGGCCCGCACTTTGCCTGCACCTGCAGCCGCGAGCGTGTGGGCAATATGCTGCGCAGCCTTGGCCAGGAAGAGTCCGACAGCATTCTGGAAGAGCAGGGCATGATCGAGGTGGGCTGCGAATTCTGTGGCCAGCAGTACCGCTTTGACGCTGTCGATGTGGCGCATCTGTTTACCGAGCGCGGCAATGACCCGCCGGCCTCCAACCTGGTGCAGTGATGCCGGGCGCCCCGCTGGTCGCGCTTAGCTGGTTTGCGGTGTGATCAGGCCCTGGAACAGGCGCAGCTCGCAATCGGGGTCGCTGCATTTTTCGCAGTTCCAGCGCGCACGCGCGCCTGGGTTGGCCTGGCCCAGTGCCATGCGCAAGGCCTGCAGGCCCGGCGCCTGCGGGAACCAGTTGCACAGCGCTGCAAGTGCTTCCTGCTCCAGCCGGTGGCCCTGGCTGAATAACAATTGAAACGCCTGCCCCTGGCCCACCAGGTGCAGGCGTGCCTGCATCAGCAGAGTCTGCGCTGGATCGGACTGGCCTGAGCTGGCCGGCAGTGGTGGCGCAATCAGCAGTACGGCGTCGTGCCTGTCTAGCAAAATGGCTGGCGCATCCTGCGCTGGCAGACCTGCCAATTGGGTAAAGCTGCATGCCTTGAGCACCAAGGCGGGCGTGGATGCGGTAGCGCTCTGTGCCAGGTAGTGCTCCAGCTGCTGTGCAAGCCGCTTGGCATCTTCACAGGCAGCAGAGGCCAGATAGACCGCCGGTGGCGAGCGCTGGGTACTGGGCGTCATGGCTGGGTTGGGCGTCGCAGGCATGGCCGCGATGATACGGCCAAAGCCAGCGCGCAGCGACAAAAAAGCGCCTGCAAAGAGGCGCTTGTCGGGGCTGGGGGCGGCGCTGCTTTATTTGCGCGTGTACTGCACAAATACTTCATTGGGCTTGACCATGCCCAGCTCATTGCGGGCCTTGCCTTCGACCATGTCCATGCCCTGCTTGAGGTCGTTGACCTCGGTCTCCAGGCGCACGTTCTCACGCGTGGCCGCTTCGTTCTCTGTTTTCTGCGTGGCGATTTGCTGCTTCATGTCCTTGACATAGGGCACGCTGCCGCGCCCACTCCAGAGCTGGGCATGGATGCTGACCAAAATGGCCAGCAGCACAAAGGGAACAATGCGAGAGATCATGGCAAACAGGGCTCGAAAGGGCTGGCGGGGCAGGGCCTGAGGCCATGCCCCGCAGCAGGCTTAGCGCAGATTGTAGAAGGCGGCGCGGCCGGGGTACACGGCCACTTCGCCCAGGTCTTCTTCAATGCGCAGCAACTGGTTGTACTTGGCCATGCGGTCCGAGCGGCTGAGCGACCCGGTCTTGATCTGGCCCGCGTTCAAGCCCACGGCGATATCGGCGATGGTGCTGTCTTCGGTCTCGCCCGAGCGGTGCGAGATCACGGCGGTGTAGCCGGCGCGCTTGGCCATCTCGATAGCGGCAAAGGTTTCGCTCAAGGTACCGATCTGGTTGATCTTGATCAGGATCGAGTTGGCGATGCCCTTGTCGATGCCTTCCTTGAGGATCTTGGTGTTGGTCACGAACAGGTCGTCACCCACCAGTTGCACCTTCTTGCCCAGGCGCTCGGTCAGCACCTTCCAGCCATCCCAGTCGCCTTCGTGCATGCCGTCTTCGATGGAGATGATGGGGTACTTGTCGCACCAGGCGGCCAGCATGTCGGTCCATTGCTCGGCCGTCAGGCTGATGCCGCCTTCGCCTTCGAGCACGTACTTGCCGTCCTTGTAGAACTCGGAGGCAGCGCAGTCCAGCGCCAGAGCGATCTGCTCGCCAGCGGTGTAGCCGGCCTGGTCGATGGCTTCGAGGATCAGCTGGATGGCGGCTTCATGGTTCTCGACCGATGGCGCAAAACCACCTTCGTCACCCACGGCGGTGGGCATGCCACGGCTGTCGATGATCTTCTTCAGCGCGTGGAACACTTCAGCACCCCAGCGCAGCGCTTCGCGAAAGCTCGGCGCGCCCACGGGCACGATCATGAACTCTTGCAGGTCCAGCGAGTTGTTGGCGTGCGCGCCACCGTTGATCACGTTCATCATCGGCACGGGCAGCTGCACACCACCCATGCCGCCAAAGTAGCGGTACAGCGGCAGACCGGCTTCTTCGGCAGCAGCGCGGGCCACGGCCATCGACACGGCCAGCATGGCATTGGCGCCCAGGCGGCTCTTGTTGTCGGTGTTGTCAAGATCGATCAGGGTCTTGTCCAGGAAGGCCTGTTCGGCGGCGTCCAGGCCCAGGATGGCTTCGGAGATTTCGGTATTGATGTGCTCGACGGCCTTGAGCACGCCCTTGCCCAGGTAGCGGCTCTTGTCGCCGTCGCGCAGCTCGATGGCTTCACGCGAACCGGTGGAGGCGCCCGATGGGACGGCCGCGCGGCCCATCACACCCGATTCCAGCAGTACATCACATTCCACGGTGGGGTTGCCACGCGAATCCAGAATTTCGCGGCCAACAATATCAACAATTGCACTCACTTTAGAGCCTTTCAGAGATTGAGAAAAGGGTTGGTGCGCTGCAAACGGGTGGACTGCAACTGCACGGAATCAAGGGGAGGGGATGCGGGATGGACGTTCAAACGCCTTCGACCAGCACCATGCGCATGATGGCGGCGCCGGCACGCGCTTCGCGCGCCTTGCTGTATTCGGGCGAATCATAGAAACGGCGGGCTTGCTCGCTGTCCTTGAACTTCAGGATCACGGTGCGGCCGGGGTTCCAGTCGCCCTCGATCACCTCGACCTTGCCGCCGCGCACGCAGACCTCGGCGCCATAGGTTTGCATGGCGATGGTGCTGTACTTGCGGTACTCCTCGTACTGCTCGGGGTTGGTGACGGTGACCGATGCAATGATGTATGCGCTTGGCATTTAAGCTCCAAAATTGTTTTCCAGAAAACCGTTCTTCTTGGTGATGCTGTCCAGCGCCACCATGGTTTCGAGCAAGGCCTTCATGTGCTTGAGCGGCACGGCGTTGGGGCCGTCGCTCAGGGCGTTGCAGGGGTCGGGATGGGTTTCCATGAACACGCCAGCGACGCCCACGGCAATCGCTGCACGGGCCAGCACGGGCACCATTTCGCGCATGCCGCCACTCGACGTGCCATTGCCGCCGGGCAACTGCACGCTGTGCGTGGCGTCGAACACCACGGGCGCGTTGGTTTCGCGCATGATGGCCAGCGAGCGCATGTCGCTCACCAGGTTGTTGTAGCCAAAGCTGGCGCCGCGTTCGCAGGCCATGAAGCTGTCTTCGGGCAGGCCCACTTCCTTGGCGGCAGCGCGGGCCTTGTCGATGACATTCTTCATGTCATGGGGCGCCAGAAACTGGCCCTTCTTGATATTGACCGGCTTGCCCGATTGGGCGACCGCACGGATGAAGTCAGTCTGGCGGCACAGGAAGGCCGGGGTCTGCAGCACATCGACGATGCTGGCCACATAGGGCACTTCGGCTTCGGTGTGCACATCGGTGAGGATGGGCACATTCAGCTCTTTTTTCACCTTGGCCAGAATCTCCAGGCCCTTTTCCATGCCGGGGCCGCGAAAGCTCGTGCCCGAGCTGCGGTTGGCCTTGTCAAAGCTGCTCTTGAAGATAAAGGGGATGCCCAGGCTGGACGTCATTTCCTTGAGCTGTCCGGCCACATCCATCTGCAGCTGCTCGGACTCGACCACGCAGGGGCCGGCGATCAGGAAAAACGGTTTATCAAGCCCGATATCAAATCCGCACAATTGCATGGACGGTGTTCCTTAAGGATGGGGTGAGAGCAAAGACGCCATGAAAAACGCAGCGTTGGTGGATGCTTTGTTTGTCATGGCTTCTGTGTGTGCCGCAGCGTGGCCGCAATTTTACTTGGCTGCCTGCTTCTTGCGATCGACTGCCGCCTTGATGAAGGCATTGAACAGCGGATGGCCGGCCCAGGGGGTGGACTTGAACTCGGGGTGGAACTGCACACCGATGAACCAGGGGTGCACCGCCTTGGGCAGCTCGACAATCTCGGTCAGATGCTCACGCTGGGTCAGCGCCGAGATCACCAGGCCGGCGCTGCGCAGCTGGTCCAGGTACTGGGTGTTGGCCTCGTAGCGGTGGCGGTGGCGCTCGGTCACCACATCGCCATAGATGCTGTGGGCCAGTGAGTCCTTTTGCACATCGGACGATTGCGCGCCCAGGCGCATCGTGCCGCCCAGGTCCGAGTTCTCGTCGCGGGTCTTGATGGTGCCGTCGGCATCCTTCCACTCGGTGATCAGCGCGATCACGGGGTGGGGCGTCTGGCGGTCAAACTCGGTGGAGTTGGCGTTGTCCAGGCCCGCCACATGGCGGGCGTATTCGATGGTGGCCACCTGCATGCCCAGGCAGATGCCCAGGTAGGGCACCTTGCCTTCACGGGCAAACTTGGCCGTGGAGATCTTGCCTTCGACACCGCGCGAGCCAAAGCCGCCGGGCACCAAAATGCCGTCATAGCTCTTGAGCAGCTCGGCTGCATCGCTGTCATGGATGGTTTCCGAATCCACGTGCGTGATCTTGACGCGCACATGGTTTTGCATGCCGGCGTGCTTGAGCGCTTCGTTGACGGACTTGTAGGCATCCGACAGCTCGACATACTTGCCGACCATCGCGATGGCCACTTCACCCTTGGGGTGCTCGGTCTCATAGACCAGGTCATCCCAGCGCTTGAGGTTGGCCGGCGGCGTGTTCAGGCGCAGCTTGTCGCAGATGAGGCCATCGAGGCCCTGCTCGTGCAGCATGCGGGGCACCTTGTAGATGGTGTCCACATCCCACATGCTGATGACGCCCCAGGACTGGACGTTGGTGAACAAGGAGATCTTGTCACGCTCTTCCTCAGGCACCGCATGCTGGGCGCGGCACAGCAGCGCATCGGGCTGAATACCGATTTCGCGCAGCTTTTGCACCGTGTGCTGGGTAGGCTTGGTCTTGAGCTCGCCGGCCGCTGCAATGTAGGGCAGGTAGGTCAGGTGCACAAAGGCCGAGTTGTTGGGGCCGAGCTTGAGCGACAGCTGGCGCACCGCTTCCAGGAAGGGCAGCGACTCGATATCGCCGACCGTGCCGCCGATCTCGCAGATGGCGACATCGACAGCGTGGTCGGTGCCGATGCCGGCGCCGCGCTTGACGTATTCCTGGATCTCGTTGGTGATGTGCGGGATGACCTGCACGGTCTTGCCCAGGTAATCACCACGGCGCTCCTTTTCTAGAACGCTTTGGTAGATGCGGCCGGTCGTGAAGTTGTTCGTCTGGCGCATGCGCGTTTCGATGAAACGCTCATAGTGGCCCAGGTCCAAGTCGGTCTCGGCGCCATCGTCCGTCACAAACACTTCGCCGTGCTGGAAGGGAGACATGGTGCCTGGATCCACGTTGATGTAGGGATCCAACTTGATCAGGGTGACTTTGAGTCCGCGCGATTCCAAAATCGCTGCAAGGGAGGCTGAGGCGATTCCCTTGCCCAGGGAAGACACCACACCGCCAGTAACGAAGACAAATTTGGTCATGTCTTTTAGGGAGGTGGGAAATTCTGATTATAAAGGCGTATGCCAGCCTGTGCGGGCAGCTGCAGTAAATGGGCTTCCAAGGTCACGGGTTTGCACCCGATGCATCGCTGCCAAGATAGCCGCCCTGCTACTGCTCTCTTGTCTGCTGCAGTGCAGCGGCAGCGCTGCGCCTCTGCTACATTGGCGGGCATGAACCAGCTCCATGGAAAACATATTGTCCTCGGCATGTCGGGCGGCGTTGCCGCCTTCAAGTCTGCCGAGCTGTGCCGCCGGTTGATCAAGGCGGGCGCGACCGTGCAGGTGGTCATGACCGAGTCGGCCACCCAGTTCATGACGCCGGTGACGATGCAGGCGCTCTCCAACCGCCCGGTCTATACCTCGCAGTGGGATGCGCGCGAGCACAACAACATGCCGCACATCAACCTCAGCCGCGAGGCCGATGCCATTGTGGTGGCCCCTTGCAGCGCCGACTTTATCGCCCGCCTGGTGCAAGGCCGCGCCGATGAGCTGCTGAGCCTGTTGTGCCTAGCGCGGCCGATCGATACCGTGCCCTTGATCCTGGCCCCGGCGATGAACCGCGAGATGTGGGCCCACCCTGCGACACAGCGCAACCTGCGCCAGGTGCAGGCAGATGGTGCGGTGGTACTGGGCGTGGGCAATGGCGACCAGGCCTGCGGCGAGACCGGTGACGGCCGCATGCTGGAGGCCGCCGAGATCGAGGAAGAGCTGCAGTATTTTTTCAGCGCCAAGGCGCTGGCAGGCAAAAAGCTGCTGATCACCGCCGGCCCCACGTTTGAGGCGATTGACCCGGTGCGGGGCATCACCAACCTCTCGAGCGGCAAGATGGGCTTTGCGATTGCCCGCGCCTCCCAGGCCGCTGGCGCCGAGGTCATGCTGGTAGCCGGCCCCGTGCATGTGCCCACGCCGCGCGGTGTGCGCCGCATCGATGTGCAATCGGCGCAAGACATGCTCCAAGCGGTGCTGGCCCACATTGACGGCGCCGATGTATTTGTCGCCACCGCTGCGGTGGCCGACTGGCGCCCAGCCCAGGCGGCCGACCAGAAGATCAAAAAAGACGGCAGTGGCGAGGTGCCGCAGCTGGCCTTTGTCGAGAACCCGGACATTCTGGCCACCGTTGCCCAGCTGCCGCGCGCCCAAAGCGGCGATCTGTACTGCGTGGGCTTTGCTGCAGAAAGCGAAAACCTGCTGGCTAATGCCCAGGCCAAGCGCCTGCGCAAGCAGATCCCGCTCTTGGTCGGCAATATTGGCCCGGCTACCTTTGGCAAGGATGACAACGCCTTGCTGCTGGTGGATGCGCAAGGCCACAAGGAGCTGCCCCATGCCAGCAAGGCGGTACTGGGCGAGCAACTGGTGGCCGAAATCGCCAAGCGCATCGCGCGTTAGTCGGACCAAGAGCTTCGCACATTGCAGCCGCCAAGATGGGCGGCTGTTTGCTTTGCATCAGTTCAACAAGGCCAGGATCTCGTCGTGCAGTTGGCGCGGCAGGCGGATGCCTTGCTGCGCACTCAAAGCCCGCGCGGCATAGCGCCGCTCGGATGGCAGGCGTGCGCCCTGGCCCTGGATGGCGGCAAACAGAGCCTCGGCGCGCGCCTGGTGGCCGGGCCAGTCTTCGCCGGCAAAGCGCTTTGGGTCAAAAGCCAGCACCAGGTGGCCATGGCAGGGCATGCCGCCGGCACCAGCGTCCAGCGCCATCGATTCCTGGCTGCCCAGGTCGCCAATCAGCATGCCCGCCATCAACTCGACCATGGTGGCCAGGGCCGAGCCCTTGTGGCCGCCAAAAGTGCGCATCGCCCCTTGGGCAACGGCTGCCGGGTCGGTGGACGGTTGGCCCTGTGCGTCAATGCCCACGCCTTCGGGCAGCGGGGTGCCGGCGCGGCGGTGCAGGTCCAGATCGCCGCGCGCAATGGCGCTGGTGGCAAAGTCAAACACATAGGGGTAGGGGCCGGGCCGGGGCCAGCCAAAGGCGATCGGGTTGGTGCCAAACACCCCTTTGCTGCCGCCTGCCGGCGCCACCCAGGCATGGCTGGGTGTCATCACCAGCGCGGCCAGGCCCTCGTCGGTGAGCATCTCCACCTCGGGCCACAGCGCCGTAAAGTGAAAGCAGTGGTTGATCACCAAGGCGCCCATGCCCAGCTTGCGGGTGGCTGCCACCAAGGGCGGCAGGCCCACTTCCAGCGCCCAGGGCGAGAAGCCGCGCTGGGCATCGACCCGGGTGATCGCGCCTTGCGTAGGCTGCAGCAGAGGAGGGACCTGCAGGTCCACCAGGCCGGTGCGGATGGTCTGGGCCGCGCTCAGGATGCGGTAGGCGCCATGGCTTTGGCAGGCATCGCGCTGGCCGGCCACGACAATGCGGGCAATGGCCTGGGCATGGGGGGCGCTCAGGCCCAGGTGCTGCAGCACCTGCAGCGCCAAGCGGCGCAGGTCGCTCTCGCTGATCAGCAGGATGTCTTCTTGTGATTGATCCATGCCTCGCCTTTCTTATGACTTGCTGCGGGGAATGCGCCCCATCAGATAGAACTCCTCATTGGGCTGCATACCGGCAAAGCTGGCCATGCGGTTGCTCAGGCCAAAAAAGGCGGTGATCGCAGCGATGTCCCAGATGTCTTCGTCATCAAAGCCATGGGCATGCAGGGCGCTGAAGTCGGCCTCGTCAATCTCCTGCGAGCGGGTGCAGACCTTCATCGCGAAATCCAGCATCGCGCGCTGGCGCGCCGAGATGTTGGCCTTGCGGTAGTTCACGGCCAACTGGTCGGCCAGCATCGGGGCCTTGTCGTAGATGCGTACCAGCGCGCCATGCGCGACCACGCAGTACAGGCATTCATTGTGGGCGCTGGTGACGGTGACGATCATCTCGCGCTCGGCCTTGCTCAGGCTGCTTTCCTCGCGCTCCATCAGCGCATCGTGGTAGGCAAAGAAGGCGCGCCATTCCGCCGGGCGGCGTGCAAAGGCCAAAAATACATTGGGGATGAAGCCGGCCTTTTCCTGCACCTGGGCAATGCGGGCCTGGATGTCTTGGGGCAGGCTCTTGAGGTCAGGCAGGGGGTAGCGCGCAGTTGCAGCCATGGTCTTGTCTCCACAGGGTTGTTCTGCGGACCATCATAGAGGCAAGCCCTGCGCCGGGCCTGCCTGTTGGTGACTACTGCAGGGGAGGGTCAGTTTGCGCTAAAAGGGCGGCCGCGCAGCTTGGTACCAGCGGCAATGCCTTTTTGCTTGAACCAGCCCTGGTTCATCTCCAGCACATAGCGCACCGGCTTGCTCGAGCAGTGCGAGTCCTCGGTCATCGGCTGCATATCGGCCAGGTTGACGATGGTGCCGTCATCGCTGACAAAGGCGGCGGTCAGCGGCAACAGGGTGTTCTTCATCCAGAAGCACTGAGTGCCGGGGCGGTCAAACACAAAAAGCATGCCTTCGTTGGCCGGCATCTCCTTGCGGAACATCAGGCCGATTTCCTTCTCGCGCGCCGTTTGCGCCACCTGCGCATGGATGCGGTGCATGCCGGCCGTCAGCTCGGTGCGGGCCAGCTGCATCTGGGGCTCTCCGGTGGGTGCGGCCTGCTGCGCCGCAGCCGGCAAGGCCGCGGCCAATGCGCAGGCCATGGCCGATGCGGCAAGGCAGCGCTGAGCGAGGCGGGAAGAACGGATGGCCAAGGGGGTGGGGAACATGGTGGTCAAGACTCTCACAAAGCAGGGTGCACGAGATGTGCCGTGGCGGCGCAGCGCGCCATAGCCGGTTTTATACACCATGCCAGCCTTGCTGCACGCCCGCTGCGCCATGCCCGGTGCCGGCTTCAGATGTCACAGTTTGTGCAGCCGGGCCCGGCCGGTATTTGTCGATAGAATCGTTGGCGGTAACACATGCGCCTGGTGCCTGGTGTGGGGCTGGGCGAAGAATCAGATTGGGAGATTTGTGACGATGCGTGCTCAACATATCCAGCAGCCCGAGGGCGGACAGGCCATCACGGCCAATGCAGACCACAGCCTGTGCGTGCCCGACCAGCCCATCATCCCCTTTATCGAAGGCGATGGCGTGGGCCGCGACATCACGCCGGTGATGCGCAAGGTGGTGGATGCAGCGGTGGCCCAGGCCTATGGCGAGGCCCGCCGCATCGCCTGGATGGAAGTGTTTGCCGGTGACAAGGCAGTTGGCCTGTATGGCGAGGGCCAAAGCCTGCCCCAGGAAACCATGGATGCCATCGGCCAGTACCTGGTTGCCATCAAGGGGCCGTTGAATACGCCGGTGGGCGGCGGCATCCGCTCGCTGAACGTCACCCTGCGCCAAACGCTGGACCTGTATGTCTGCCTGCGGCCGGTGCGCTACTTTGAAGGCGTGCCCTCGCCGGTGCGCGAGCCGCACAAGACGCATATGGTGATCTTCCGCGAGAACTCCGAAGACATCTATGCCGGTATCGAGTTTGCGGCCGGCTCCGATATAGCCGTCAAGCTGATCGCCTTTTTGCAGCAGGAGATCGGCTCGCAGAAGATCCGTTTTCCGCAAAGCTCGGGCATCGGCATCAAGCCTGTATCGCGCGAAGGCACCGAGCGCCTGGTGCGCCAGGCCATCCAGTATGCGATCGACCATGACAAGCCCAGCGTGACCTTGGTGCACAAGGGCAACATCATGAAGTTCACCGAAGGCGCGTTCCGCGACTGGGGCTATGCGCTGGCCAAGAAGGAGTTCGGCGCCGAGGTCATCGATGGGGGGCCCTGGATGCGCCTCAAAAGCCCCAAGGATGGCTCCGAGATCATCATCAAGGATGTGATTGCCGATGCCTTCCTGCAGCAGGTGCTGCTGCGCCCGGCCGATTACTCGGTGATCGCCACCCTCAATTTGAATGGCGACTACATCTCGGACGCGGTCGCCGCCCAGGTGGGCGGCATCGGCATTGCGCCGGGTGCCAATCTGTCAGACAAAGTGGCGGTATTCGAGGCCACGCATGGCACAGCGCCCAAGTATGCGGGCAAGGACTATGTCAATCCAGGATCGCTGATCCTGTCGGCCGAGATGATGCTGCGCCACATCGGCTGGAGCGAAGCGGCGGACCTGATCATTGCCGCGATGGAGGCCACCATTGCCTCCAAGCGCGTGACCTATGACTTTGCGCGGCTGATGGATGGCGCCACGCAGGTCAGCACCTCGCGCTTTGGCGACGAGATGATCAGCAATATGCAAGCTGCCTGACCTTCCACCGGCGGGGGTGCGCACCAAGCCGCACACCGCCCCTTACCTTGTTGCCCATGGCCATGGACACACCGCACATCATCGACACTGCGCGCCAGGTGCTGGAGATCGCGGCGACGATCGCGTTTGCGCTGTCCGGGGTGATCAAGGCGGCGCACAAGAGGCTCGATGTCGTCGGCGTCTGCGTGGTGGCGTTTGTGGCCGCGTTTGGCGGCGGCACCTTGCGCGATCTGCTGCTGGACCAGCGGCCCTTCTTCTGGGTGCGGCAGGAGACCTTTGTCTGGGTGATCCTGGGCATCAGCCTGCTGGCCATCGTGTTTTTGCGGCAGCGCCATTTTGCGCTGACCGAGCGCGCCATGCTCTGGCCCGATATGCTGGGTTTGGGCCTGTTTGCCGCGGTGGGCGTGGACATGGCTGCCGAGCAAGGGCTGCCCGCGCTCATTTGCGTGATGATGGGCGTAATCACCGGGGTGTTTGGCGGGGTGTTGCGCGATGTGATGTGCGGCGAGATCCCGCAGGCTTTCCGTGACCACCAGCCCTATGCAGTCTGCGCTTTTGTCGGTGGCTGGGTGGATCTGCTGCTGCGCAGCTCGCCCGTGCCCGAGATGGCACCAATGCTCGGCTGTGTGTTCGTCACCGCCGGGCTGCGGGCGATTGCGCTGTGGCGGCATTGGCGGCTGCCGAGCTGGCGGGTGGAATAAACAAGGTTGTAGCTAGAGGAGTTGTGCAGGCATGGGAAAAAAATTTGCATGGTCACTGCTGGCGCTGCTGGCCTTGGTGGGCGCCGCTGCCATCTGGTACCTGGCGGGCAAGACCTATGAGATCCGCATCAGCCAGGCGCAGCTCGAGCAAAAGCTCGCCGAGCGCCTACCGCTGACCCAGCGCTACCCGTTGGTGTCGGTCACCATGGCGCAGCCGCGGGTGCATTTGAGTGAGGACAGCGAGCGCGTCGACTTTGGGCTGAACATGACGGTCACGACCAACACCAGCGGCAGTCAGCTGCTGGGCGCGCAGATCGATGTGTCTTCCTCACTGCGCTATGACGCCGAGCGCGGCGCGATCTTTCTGGACCAGCCGGTGATGGACAAGATGGTGGTGCAGGGCCTCGATGACCGGCGCACGGCGATGGCGCAGGTCGCTTTGGAGGCCGCGATGACCTCGTACTTGGCCCAGCAACCGATCTACACGCTCAATGCATCGGACGCGCGCCAGCGCGTTGCGCGCATGGCGGTGCGCGACATCAAGGTGGACAAGGGTGTGCTCGTCGTCATTTTGGGCCTGTGATGCTGCGCTTTTTTCTTTATTCTCAAAACACCATAAATTAACAAGAATATATTCGTTTGAGTTTTAAGTACAAAAGTCCACAATTTGCTACATCACTTCATACGAACGGGTAGCAGAACATGAAACTGGGTGGATTGAAATCTTTGGTGGTTGCCGCAGCGGTGGTGGCCAGTGGTTCGGTGCTGGCACAAAACCAGCTGCTCAATGTCTCGTATGACGTCGCACGCGAGTTCTACAAGGACTACAACACAGCCTTTATCGCCCATTACAAGAAGACCAAGGGCGTTGACATCAAGGTCGACCAGTCCCATGGCGGCTCCAGCGCCCAGGCGCGTGCCGTGTCTGAAGGCCTGGCCGCCGATGTGGTGACCTTCAACACCACGACCGATGTGGAGTTCCTCGCCGACAAGGGTGTGGTCGCCAAGGACTGGGCCAAGAAGTTTCCCAACGACGCATCACCCACCACCTCGACCATGCTGTTTTTGGTGCGCAACGGCAACCCCAAGGGCATCAAGGACTGGGATGACTTGATCAAGCCCGGTGTGCAGGTGGTGGTCGTGAACCCCAAGCTGGGTGGCAATGGCCGCTACGCCTATCTGGCTGCCTGGGGCCAAGCCCGTGAAAAGGGTGGCTCGGACGCCGATGCGCAGGCCTACATCAGCAAGCTCTACAAGAACGTGCCGGTGCTGGCCAAGGGCGGTCGCGATGCGACCGCCGCCTTCTTGCAGCGCAATGTGGGCGATGTGCTGATCACCTTTGAATCGGAAGTGGTCTCCATCGACCGTGAATTTGGCAAAGGCAAGGTGGACCCCGTCTACCCATCGGTGAGCATCACCGCTGAAAACCCGGTCGCCGTGGTCGAGCGCACAGTCGAGAAAAAGGGCACGGCCGAGCTGGCCAAGGCCTACCTCGATTTCCTCTACTCGGATGAAGGCCAGGAAATCGCTGCCAACCATGCGATCCGTCCCCGCAGCGAAGCGGTGCTGAAAAAGCACGCCGACGTGTTCAAGCCGATCAAGCAGTTCACCGTGGCCAAGTACTTCGGCAGCCTGGGCGAGGCGCAAAAGACCCATTTTAGCGACGGCGGCTATTTCGACAAGCTGTTTACCGACCCCAAGAAGTGATGAGCCAGCAGCAGCGCCCGCCAGCCGGGCGCTGACTGCGTATTTTCTGTAGATTTTTGCCGATCGGAATCCATGTCAGCTGCCATCACTGCCCCGGCCAACGCCGTGCCCAGTGCCAAACGCCGGAGTGCCAAACGGGTACTGCCAGGCTTTGGGCTCACCCTGGGCTACACCATTTTCTACCTCAGCATCATTGTGCTGATCCCGCTGGCGACCTTGCTGTTCAAGACCTTTGAGCTGACCTGGGACCAGTTCTGGACCACGATTTCCGCACCCATTGCCGTGGCCGCCTACAAGGTCACCTTCGGTGCCTCACTGATCGCCGCACTGGTGAACCTGGTGTTTGGCATGCTGATCGCCTGGGTGCTGGTGCGTTACAAGTTCCCAGGCAAGAAGATCGTCGATGCGCTGGTCGATCTGCCTTTTGCGCTGCCCACGGCCGTGGCCGGCATTTCGCTGACCGCCTTGCTGGCCGACAACGGCTGGATTGGCCAGTACTTTGCGCCGCTGGGCATCCAGCTGGTGTTCAACCGCGTGGGTATCGTGTTTGCGCTGATCTTTATCGGCCTGCCGTTTGTGGTGCGCACGGTGCAGCCGGTGCTCGAAGATTTTGAAAAAGAGCTGGAAGAGGCTGCCGGCAGCCTGGGCGCATCGCGCTGGCAAACCTTTTACAAGGTGATCCTGCCCGCGATCGGGCCGGCGCTGCTGACCGGCTTTGCGATGGCCTTTGCCCGCGCGGTGGGCGAGTATGGCTCGGTCATCTTCGTGTCCAACAACATCCCGATGGAGTCGCAGATCACGCCTTTCGTCATCATGGCCAAGCTGGAGCTGCATGACTATGCCGGTGCCACCGCCATTGCGATGGTGATGCTGGTGATCTCCTTCGTGCTGCTGCTTCTCATCAACGGCCTGCAAAGCTGGCAGCGCAAGCGTGCGGGGATTTAAGCCATGCCAACCATGTATCTCGTATTGATTGCCATCGTGGTGGTGGTGCTGGGCACGGTGCTGGCGCGCTACCAGTATGTGGCCCGCCATGCGCCCGAAGTGCAGAGCACCGTGACCGAGCCGCGCTGGGTGCGCTGGACCCTGACCGGTATTGCGCTGACCTTCATGGTGCTGTTTTTGCTGCTGCCGCTGGTGGCCGTGTTTGTCGAGGCGCTGCGCAAGGGCTGGGACACCTATGTGGCAGCGCTTACCGAGCCCGATGCCTGGTCGGCCATCAAGCTGACCTTGATCACGGCGCTGATTGCCGTGCCGCTGAACCTGGTGTTTGGTGTGGCTGCCGCCTGGGCGATTGCCAAGTTCGAATTCAAGGGCAAGGCCTTGCTGACATCGCTGGTGGACCTGCCGTTTTCGGTGTCGCCGGTGGTGGCGGGCCTGACCTATGTGCTGCTGTTCGGTGCCAATGGCTGGTTTGGCAGCTGGCTGGAGGCCCATAACCTGAAGGTGATCTTTGCCGTGCCGGGCATTGTGCTGGCTACCGTGTTCGTGACCTTTCCCTTCATCGCCCGTGAGCTGATTCCGCTGATGCAGGCCCAGGGCAATGATGAGGAGCAGGCCGCCATTGTGCTCGGAGCATCGGGCTGGCAGACGTTCTGGCGCGTAACCCTGCCCAATATCAAATGGGGCTTGCTCTATGGCGTCATCCTGTGCAACGCACGAGCCATGGGCGAGTTTGGCGCGGTCTCAGTCGTCTCGGGCAGCATTCGCGGCCAGACCAACACCATTCCGCTGCATGTCGAGATTTTGTATGCCGACTTTCAGTCTTCTGCAGCCTTTGCGGTGGCGTCGCTGCTGGCCTTGCTGGCGCTGGTGACCCTGGTGCTCAAATCGATCGCCGAGTGGCGTGCCGAGAAAGAGCACAAAGAGGCAGCCAGCCTGCCGCCCGAGCGGCCGCGCGATGACAGCGCAGTCACGGCATAAACACGGTATTTTCGAGGTCGGATATGAGCATTGAAATCCAAAACATCTCCAAGTCGTTTGGCAGCTTTAAAGCGCTCCATAACGTCAACCTGGACATCAAATCCGGTGAACTCATCGCGCTGCTGGGCCCCTCGGGCTGCGGCAAGACCACCTTGCTGCGCATCATCGCGGGCCTGGAGTCTGCGGACCAGGGCACCATCCAGTTCAGCGGAGAAGACACCACCGATGTGCATGTGCGCAACCGCAACGTAGGCTTTGTTTTCCAGCACTACGC
This sequence comes from Comamonas sp. JNW, assembly GCF_003105075.1. Taxonomy (NCBI): domain Bacteria; kingdom Pseudomonadati; phylum Pseudomonadota; class Betaproteobacteria; order Burkholderiales; family Comamonadaceae; genus Comamonas; species Comamonas sp. JNW. Next base: position 8,454 of record NZ_QETI01000016.1, on the reverse strand, counting down.
GCTGTTTCGCCACATGACGGTGTTCGAGAACGTGGCCTTTGGCCTGCGCATCAAGCCCCGCAAGGAGCGCCCCAGTGAAGCCCAGATCCGCGAGAAGGTGATGAGCCTGCTCAAGCTGGTGCAGCTCGACTGGATCGCAGACCGCTACCCCTCGCAGCTGTCGGGCGGCCAGCGCCAGCGTATTGCGCTGGCCCGCGCGCTGGCGGTAGAGCCCAAGGTGCTGCTGCTCGACGAGCCCTTTGGCGCGCTCGATGCCAAGGTGCGCAAGGAGCTGCGCCGCTGGCTGCGCCGCCTGCACGACGAGCTGCATGTGACCAGCATCTTCGTGACCCATGACCAGGAAGAAGCGCTGGAAGTGGCCGACCGCGTGGTCGTGATCAACAAGGGCCAGATCGAGCAGGCCGGCACGCCCCAGGAAGTCTGGGACAGCCCGGCCAGCCCCTTCGTCTACGGCTTTCTGGGTGATGTCAACCTGTTCCATGGCCGCGCCACCGGCGGGCATACGGTGGTGGAGGGGGGCGTGCAGATCGATTCGCCTGAATTTGCCTCGGCCAACAATGCCCAGGCGCTGGCCTATGTGCGGCCCCATGAGCTGGATGTGGAGCGCTACTCGCCCGGCCAGGAAAAAGACGCCGATGGCCGCCAGCGCGGCATCGTCGCCCAGCTCGACCGCGCGATTGTGGTCGGCCCCATCGCCCGTCTGGAACTTATTGCCATTGGCGGGCACCAAGCCCAGGGTGCCGAGGCTTCGAACAGCGATAAGCTCATTGAGGCGCAGATTTCTGCGCAGCAGTTCAAAGCCATGGGCCTCAAGGAAGGCGAGACGCTGGTGGTGACACCGCGCCAAGCCCGAGTTTTTCTCGATCAAGCAGCCAATATCTAATGCCCTGGCGCTCGCGCCTGCGCCTGATGCTGTGAGACCCGGTTCTGCCCATGAGGTGGGGCCGGTTTTCTGGTTTCAGGCCCCTGCAGGTCTGTACGCGTAAGATGGCGGGGTTGGCAGCATAAGGACATGACTTGAACTGGATCTGGAACGCACCGCGCCGCACCTTGGCGCTGATTTTTGTGGCCGGCGCGGCCATGATGGCCTTTGGCATGTATTTGCAGCACGTGGTGGGGCTGGAGCCCTGCCCGATGTGCATTGTGCAGCGCTACTGCCTGATTGCAGTCGGTGTGCTGGCACTGCTGGGCAGCCTGCGGCCCTCGTCGGCCGGTTGGTGGAAGAGCTTTGGCGGCCTGGCGCTGCTGTTCTCGGCCTTTGGTGCCTTTACCGCAGCGCGCCAAAGCTGGCTGCAATGGAATCCACCGGAGTTCGCTACCTGCGGGCGCGACTTCTACGGCATGATCGAGAACTACCCGATCAGCCGCTCGCTGCCGATGATTTTCCGTGGCTCGGGCGATTGCACGGCCATCGACTGGACCTTTCTGGGTCTGTCGATTGCCAACTGGTCCTTCATCGCTTTCGCTGGCTTCACCATTGTGCTGCTGCTGGCCTTGTTCAAAGCCAAGCGCTAAGCCCTTCAGTGCTGCATGCCAACGCCCCTTTTGAGGGGCGTTTTTGATGCCCGACCTGCGCTGGCAGATGCCCGCCCACGCTTTATCGCCAATGCGACTGGTGTGCGTAATAGCGAGCTTGTGCAGAAACACTGCCGCACTAACATGCTCATCTGACAGGCATCGAGACAGGCCCGTTGGCCCGGCTCATTACAACGAACAAGCAACAAGGAGATCGCATGATCAGCTATGACGTCACCGGCTTTGGTGAACCCCTGGTGCGCAGCGAGCGCCCAACCCCCGTACCGACCGGAGACCAGGTGCTGGTGCGCATTGAGGCCGCGGGTGTGTGCCACTCGGACCTGCACATCTGGCATGGCGAGTACGACCTGGGCAATGGCAAAAAGCTGTCGATGGCCGACCGCGGCATGAAGCTGCCCTTGACCCTGGGCCATGAGATCGCCGGCGAGGTGGTGGCGATGGGCCCGGACGCCAAGGGTGTCGAGATCGGCAAGCGCTATGTGGTTTTCCCCTGGCATGGCTGCGGCGAATGCAAGGTCTGCAAGCGCGGTGACGAAAACCTTTGCCTGGCTGGCAAATCGATGGGTGTGTACCAAAATGGCGGCTACGCCGACCATGTGCTGGTCAACCATGCCTACTACCTGGTGGACATCGGCGACATGCCCGCCGAGCGCGCCGCACCCTATGCCTGCTCGGGTCTCACCACCTACAGCGCGATCAAGAAGATCTCCCCCCAGGTGTTCAAGGACGAGAAGGTTGTGTTGTTTGGCGCAGGCGGCCTGGGCCTGATGGCCATCTTGCTGATGAAGGCCATGGGTGGCGCTGGCGTCGTGGTGGTCGAGCCTGATGCCAGCAAGCATGCAGCGGCATTGAATGCGGGCGCCGATGTCGTCATCGATCCCAAGTCGGCGGACTTCATCGCGCAGGTCAAGGAGGCTGCCGGTGGCGCCGTCTGGGCCATCATTGACTGCGTGGGCTCGAGCCAGACCGTGCAGCAGGGCATTGACATGCTGACCAAGGGCGGCCACCTGGTACAGATTGGCCTGTTTGGCGGCCATGTGGACCTGCCCACGCCCACACATGCGATCCGCGCCATTACCTACCAAGGCACCTATGTGGGCAACCTGGGCGATCTGCGCGAGCTGATCGCACTGGTGCGCGACAAAAAGCTGAGCCCGGTGCCGACCACCTGCATGCATTTCAGCAAAGCGTTCTCGGCGCTGGTGGCGCTGGAGCAGGGCAAGGCCGTGGGGCGCCTGATGCTGACCCCCAACGAAGAAGCGGTGGCCTGAATCTCCCGCCGCTGAACCAGACCGCCACTGACCATGCAGTGGCCATGCAAAAAGTCCGCGAATGCGGACTTTTTTCGTGGGGCGGCAGCGCTTAGTCCTGCGTCTCCAAGGTCGGCACGGAGCCGGACTTCACGACGATCTGGAAAGGGCCGACGCTGACCTGGTCACCCGCATACAAAACCTGGCGCTTGACGCGGCGGCCGTTGACAAAGATGCCATTGGTGCTGTCATGGTCCTCGACCATCAACAGGCCGATGTAGTAGCTGAAGGCCCCATGGTCGCGGCTGATGCTCGGGTCGCTCAGGAACAGACCGCTGCTCGGACCTCGGCCAATGGCCGTGCAACCGCGCTCCAGCTGGATGGCGCGGGGGGGAGATTGCAGATCAGAACGAACAAGGATTTCCGGCAACATGGTGAGCTCCTGGAGGAACTGGCTATTGAAAGGTCTGGGCGGATTATGCATCTATTATTCGCTCAAAATTGATACACATTGCCAATCATTGTCATAGCAGCGCTCAATGCGCAAAAACTATGAAAAAAACCAAATAAAAACAAATAATCTAAAAAAGGGTGCGCGATTGTAGGGGTTAGTACCCATCCTGGGTGCCGGCTTTGTGTCAATCCCTACCGTTTTACTCAAAGGCTTTGAGCGCGGTTTTCAGATGGTCCGCAGCTCAGCACTGAGGATGCACCAACAAATTTCACGCGCATCCAAGCACAAACAGGGCCGGGCATCACTACCTCCCTCCAGCGCAAAGGCGATCGTTGAACCATCCATGGTGGGCCGCTGTAAGCCTATCCCCACTACCGGACAGGTACTGCACCTAGCGTTTTGCCTGTTGTTGCGCGCTATCGTTGAGCCATCCCAACGTTGCTTTGCAACACCACTGAAGGAAAAAGCATGAACAAGAATCAAGTCGCAGGTGCCGTCAAAGATGCGGCTGGCAAGGTCCAGCAGAAGGTCGGTGAAGCAGTGAACAGCCCTGAGCAGCAGGCCAAGGGCATTGCCAAGCAGGTGGAAGGCAAGACACAGAAGGCAGCAGGCAATGTGCAAGAAGCCGCCAAAGACGCTGCGAAGAAATAAGGAGTTGACGATGAAATCCAAATCGATATTGATGCTGGGCGCTTTTGCGATCACGATGGCTGCGGGCTCCGCCTTTGCGCAGACACAAGTGCCCGTTGCAGGTGGCGTAAAGCTGGGTGTCGAGCAGACGGAAATCCAGGCCGTTGCCACGGGTTGGAGCCTCAAGAAGTCTGTTCTCGGCAAGAGCGTTTACAACGAAGAAGGCAAGTCCGTGGGCAAGATCGACGACGTGATCGTTGCGCCCGACAAGGCCGTCTCTTATGCCATCATCGGTGCTGGCGGTTTTCTGGGCGTTGGCAAGCATGATGTCGCGATCCCTGTGGGCCAGTTCCGCGTGCAAAATGACAAGATCACATTGCCGGGTGCGACCAAGGATGCGCTCAAGGCATTGCCTAAGTTTGAGTACGCCAAGAAATAATTGCTGCGTCGATGATCAGACTTGAAAAGCCCCGAAAGGGGCTTTGTTGCGTTGGATAGCGTTTGTCATTTTGCACTTGGATCCGCTTGCTGGACCGCCACTGCCTCTACCCATCCATCTTTGGCTTGGCCAGGCCTGTCGCGAGGTTGGGCCGGGTGATTCAGTGCATAATGACGCCCAGTCATAAAAAACAAAACGACCCATGTGGAGCGCTCCGCATATCTTGGGTCTCAGGTTGCGCCCATACCGGCAAAATACCTCCATCAACCAAACATCTGCCCGTAGCTCAGTTGGATAGAGCAACAGCCTTCTAAGCTGTGGGTCACAGGTTCGATCCCTGTCGGGCAGGCCAAACTCCTATGCAGCAGGCTAGCTGCTGCTGCCGCACGCAATCGCATTCCCCATACTGATCACACGCCGTGTGTAGCATCGTATGACTGTTCAACTACCCAAAAGCAATGCCCGCAGTTCAAAAGTACTGCGGGCATTTTCTAATCAGAGCCAGCCATGCATCGATCAATGCATGGCTACGAAGGGCAGGGTAGCGCTTACTCGGTCTCTTCGTAAACCAGCGAGGGATTGTTCATCGACCGGGCCACATCGTTGAGGCTGGAGATGATGTGGTTGGCAAAAAAGCTGCTTTGCGTGTCGGGCTCCAGCGCCGCAATCGCCACATTGGCCAGCGACTGGTTCAGCGGAACGTAGTAGCTGCCTTCGGGCACGTCGATGGCGACACGCTCCAGGCCGACCTTGACGCGCTCCACGCTCTGCTGCCCAGGGCCCAAGACATCGCTCTTGGCGCTGCTGCTGCGTTCTTGCTCCTGGTAGGTGTCGGCCAGGAGGTTGCCGGGCTCGGCCACGCGCAGCACCTGCAGGCCCAGCGCGCGCAGTTTGTCGACAGCGTCGGTGGCATGGCCCGCCAGCCAGTAGCCGCAAGGGCGTGCACGCTTGGGGCCGGGGTTGAGCTTGACCGAAGAGTGCCAGTCCACTTCCTGCTGCATCTCCTCACCCGTTTGCGGGTCGAGGAAGACCACGCGGCGCTTTTCCGTGGTTTGTTGCGACTCCAGCGTGAACTCGCCCCGGCAGGCCTGGGAGGCGATGTCGCGGTTCGCGTAGTTGCGCACCTGCTCGAGCTCCTTGGTGCGCTGGGCGGTGGTCTGCAGTGCCGAGGCGAGCGCCACATACTGGCTGTGTACGCGGCGCTGGATATGCGCGCGGCCAATGCCGACACCCCGGGTCTCGACCAGCATCGTGGCGGCGTTCTTGAGCGCGTTCACATTGCGGCCCGTATCGGGGCGCACGCCGCCCATGGACAGCGACAGGTCCTGCGGGTCGCGGGTGGTGGTGTAGTACCAGTTGGTGCTCTGTCCCTGCTCGGTCAGCGCCTTTTGCATGGGCAGCAAATACCATTCGGTCGACGCCTTGGCGATGAACTCATGCACATTGGCGGTGGTCGGCGTTTGCAGCAGCGCGTCATAGCGCTGCACGCCCTTGAACTTCTCCAGATAGCGGCCAGCCACGGTGAACTCATGGGCATCAAATACCGCAATGGGGCGGTAGATGCGGCTGAGCTTGGCCAGCGCCTGGGCTTCGGGCGTCTGCAGCAGCAGGTGGTCGCGGTTCATGTCCAGGCCATTGGCGGTGCTGCGCCGGCCCGCGGCTGCGCCATCGGGGTTGGCGCGGGGCACGAGCAGCACGTTGATTTTGTCGAGCAATGAGGCCAGCGGGCCTTGCTTGAGGTCCTGGGCCAGGGCCAGCAGCGCTTCGCTGCCGGCGGGCTCATCGCCATGCTGCTGGCCGATCAGCAGCACGGTAGGGCGCTGGCTTTGGTCCAGGTCATGCAAGCTGGTGCTGGCAGCGCGGGTCAGCAACAGCGCCAAAATGGGCTGGCCTTCCTGCGAGGTACCGGCGGTGACCAGCTCGGCCTTGGTGCCGGACTGGCCTGGCGTGGCCAGTTGGCGCAGCCACTGGCCCAGCTCGGCATTGCTGGTGTAGGTGGTGCGGCCCGCGCTCAGTCCTGGCGTGGCGTAGCTGCGCTCGGGATCGGGAAATCGGGCAGCGACTTCGTCGCTCTCCTTCCATCCGCCAAGAGGGCTGCCTTGCAGCGGAACCGTCTCGACCGGCGTGGCGACCACGCCTGGGCTGCCGATGCCAGGGATCTGTACGGGGCTGGGGCCGCTGGCAGGTTTGGTGGTGACTGTCCCGGGCGCTGGCTGGCCGCCCGCGATCGGCGTGCTGTTCCAGGCAGGCAGTGGCGTGCTCGAGCATGCGGACAGCGCAAGCGCTGCGGCGATGACAGTCAGGCTGGTCCAGCCTGGCACTGCGCGCTGGGTGGATGGGGATACTGCGTCGGGTTTCATCATCGTTGTTGTGCGTGACGAATCACGCCCCTCCTGAAAAATACGTTGCCATTATGCAAAGCCGCGTGCAGCTTTTACGAAGGATGGGTGCGAAACAATAAGTTTCCGTGCGTATCTGAAACACACGCTGTCGGCGGCGGTTTGCGCCGCTGCGGTGCCGCCTGGCGGGCGGGTTCATCGCAGGCCCGGAGGAAGCGCCTCAGCGTCGCAGGGCGCTAGGCGCCATCATGCGACTGCTCGAATGTACCAGCCGCATCCAGGTCGGGCGACCAATCCCCGGAACCAGCCCCGGGTGTCAGGGCCCGCATGCGCAGCAGCGCACGCACGAAACCGTGGTCCGAGCGGCTGCGGTCGCGCCCTTCATGCAGGTGGTCGTTGAAGTAATCGACGCGGCGCACAGCGCCCACGGCATGGCGGCTGCGCGGGTCGAATTCCTCGCTGACCAGAATCTGGTCGAGCACTGCGGGTGCGCCTTGGTGGATGTGGGAATAGGCTACATCTTTTTTCAGCGCTGCATCACCCAGCAGATCGAAGGCATTGAACAGCGCGCGGTCGCGGGCCTTGCGGTCGTAAGCGACCTCGGAGCTGGCGGAGATCATCTGCGTGGTGACGCTGTCGGGCGTGTCGTTGAAATCGCCCAGCACTACCAAGGGCATGCGCGTGTGGCGCAGCAGGTCGATCACCAGGCAGCGCAGCGCTGTGGCTTCCACGCCGCGCATGACCAGCGAGCGCAAGGAGGCAAGTGCGGCGATCTTGGGGTTGTCGCGGTCTTCGAGCGGATTGCCATTGGCATCGAGTAGAAACTTGGGGCGCTTGGATTTGAGGTGGCAGGTGAGCACCGTGAGGATCTGGCCGCGTTTCATCTGCAAGGTGGCGACAAGTGGCGGGCGCTCAAAGCGGGTGTGGACGCCCAGGCCCGGAATGGGCTGGCCCAGCCCGGCAGGAAAATCGATGAACGAGCGCGTGGCCAGCACCTTCAGCCGCGTAGCCAGCCCCACGCGGGGGGTGCCGCTGGCACCAGCCCGGCCTTCGGTGTTTTCTGCGCCGGGCACCACCGCATAGTGGTAGTGCAGGCCGCTGGCGGCCAGTGCTTCGGTGAAGGCGGCTTCGTCCCATACTTCCTGCACGGCCAGAATGTCTGCATTCAGGGTCTGAAAGCGGCCGCCCAGCCATTGCGTCTTGCGCTCGTACTGCGCCCGCGTGTAGGGCGCCTGGTTGGCGTAGAACTCCCGCTCGGGCAGCGCCAGGTTGAGCACATTGCAGGTGGCGACCGTCAAGGTGTCGGGAGGCAAGGCAGGCGCTGCAGGGTTGGCAGCGGAAGAGGGCATAGAAAAAGGCCGCATGAAACTCGCTTTCGAATGCGGCCTAACCCTAGCGGAATTGGGCGTCCAAATCAACTGCCATCGGCGATGGCGGTAGAAATGCGACGGCCCAGAACGCTGTTTATCGCGATCTATCGCGAGAAGGAGTGGTTGCGGCCGCCCCGGCCTGCACCACCACCGCCGCCGCCGCCATTGCGGTTGCCACCGCCAAAGCCGCCGCGGCGGCCGCGCTCGGCCATGCTGTCCACGCTGGTGCGCATCGGATCGGGCTGGGCCGCGCCGCTGCGGCGATGGTCACGGCCATCGACCGTGCCGCCAAACTGCGTGCCCAGGTGGGCATCAGCGCGTGGCTGGCGTTCGCTGTCCTGGCGCGGGCCGCGACTTGCACCGGGGCCCGCCTGGCGTGGACCTTGCGACGCGCGCTGTGGGCCACGCGCCTCACCCGAGGGGTGGCGTGGGCCTT
>NZ_QETI01000015.1:0-128308 GCF_003105075.1 Comamonas sp. JNW | reverse complement strand
ATCTTCACATTCGCAATGTCCACTCCCGAGCCATCGCTCTTGACGCGCACCTTGACGTTGTAGTCCACCACGCGTTTGACGGGTACCAGTACTTTCATAAACCTCGACTCCTGAGTTGTTCAATAGGTTTGCGCCAGTGGCGGCGCGTTGGCGCGGCCACTCAGCCATGGGCATGGATCAGGCCATCATCGCACAAAAACAGCACGGTCGTGCTTTTTTATGACCAGACGAGCCATAACGACCAATTATCGGCGCATCGCTGCGCAGCAGCCTCCATTTTCCGCACAAGTTGGCGGTTCATCAGCCCTGGCTGGCAGGTATTGCACCGCCGCTATTGTTCTGGATATGCAAAACACGTTGCGGGAACGGAATCTCGATGCTGGCAGCGCGCAGGCCCTCGAGCACGGCGATATTGACCGCCGACTTCACATTGGCCTGGCCGTTCATCGGATCGTTGATGTAAAAGCTCAGGCTGAACTCCAGCCCGTCGGGCGCGAAATTCACCAGAAACACCGAGGGTTCGGGCTTTTCCAGCACCCGGGCCTGCGCCAGTGCTGCGCTCTTCAAGACCTCGCGCACCTGCGCGACATCGCTGTCTGCGCCCACGACAATCTGGGTGGTCAGATTGAACTTCTGGTCGGCATCGGTGAGGTTTTCCACCCGCTGGGTGATCAAGGTCTCATTGGGGACAATCGATTCGCGCCCGTTGGATGCGCGAATCACCGTGTAGCGCGTGCGGATGTCAGTGATGCGGCCTTCAAAACCGTCAACGCGCACGTTGTCGCCAATGCGCAAGGCGCGCTCGATCAGCACCAAAAAGCCGCTGACATAGTTGGAGGCGATCTTCTGCATGCCAAAGCCCAGGCCGACCCCGAAGGCACCGCCCAGCACCGACAGCGCCGTCAGATCGACCCCGACCAGTGACAGCGCCACCAGCAGGCCGACCGTGATCAGCAGCATGCGTGTGAGATTGACGGCCATCTTGCGCATCGACAGGTCCTTGACCATGTCGTCGATCACGCGTTGCTCGAAGGTGGTCGAAATCCACAGTACCACCAGCATCACCATGCCCACCGATATCGCCCCCTGGAACAGCTCCAGTACCGAGATCGACGTCTTGCCAAAGGCGAACTGCACAGCGTCGAGTTGCGCCATCACCTGCGGCAGCACACCCAGAATCCCCAGCACCGCCACGCCCCAGGCCAGCCACGAGAAGATCCGCTCAATCAGGCGCACCACGGTGGAGTTGGGAAAGGTCTTGGCCAGCACCCGGGCCACCAGGCGAATCACCGCCAGCGACAGCAAAATCTGCACCGCCAGCCGCAGCAAAAACACCGGCTGGTAATGCTCCACCACCATGCGGGCAGCGGCCGTCATCAGCAATGCCATCAGCGGAAACAGCGCCCCGCCCCAGGCCGTCTTGCCAAACCAGACTGAAGGCTTGCCATCGTCGCGGTGGCGGTAAAAGCTGCGCGTGAGCAACCAGGCCAGGCCCAGGCAAATCACGAGAACAGCCAGCTCCTGCCAGGTGCTGGCCTGTTCAAAGTCCTGTAGTAAACGATCAAAGATATCCATGCGCCGGTCTCATAGAGTCAAAAAAAAGCATAGGCGCGAGCATATGCTGGTTTCGTACCCTATCACCGATGGCGCGCTGGCGTTTGTAGGACCGGCCGACATCCTAGACGGACTTGGCCCTGCCGGATGCGCACGGGATTCAGGACCAGACCGGCTTGCGCTTTTGCGCAAAGGCCTGCGCGCCTTCCTGCGCGTTGCTGTCCATCATGTTGGAGGCCATGCACTGGCTCGCCACCTGGTAGGCCGCTTCGATGCCCAGCTCGCGCTGCTGGTAGACGAGGGCCTTGCCCATGCGCACGGCCGCAGCGGGTTTGCTGACAATGGCCGCGACCAGCTTTTCCAGCTCGGCATCGAGCTGCTCGGGCGCGGCCACCCGGTTGACCAGGCCCTGGGCCAGCGCCTGCTCGGCGCTGATGAATTCGCCCGTCAGCAGCATCTCCATCGCCTGCTTGATGGGCATGTTGCGCACCAGGGGCACGCTGGGCGTGGCGCAGAACAGGCCGTACTGGATGCCGCTGGTGGCAAAGCTCGCCTCGCTGCTGGCAACGGCCAGGTCACACTGCGCCACCAACTGGCAGCCGGCTGCAGTCGCCATGCCCTGCACACGCGCGATCACGGGCACCGGCAGCTTCTGGATCGCCATCATCACCTGGCTGCAGCGGTTGAACAGGTCCTGGTACCAGGCGCGGTCCGGGTGGGCCGCCATGTCCTTGAGGTTGTGGCCCGCGCAAAAGGCCCGGCCCTGCGCGGCCAGCACCACCAGCCGCACCGATGGATCCTGCGCAATCGCCGCCAGCGCGGCGCGCAAGGCCGCCAGCATCTCATCGCCCAGCGCATTGAAGCGCGCCGCATCATTCATGCACAAGGTCACCACACCGCGCGCATCGCGGCTGTGCACAAGCAAGTTGCAGTCCGTCATGGGTCCGGGTCCTCAAAAGGTGTTTACAGATCGGCGAGCACGCGGATGTGGGCTTCCACACTGGCTGCCAGCGGCGTCATCACATAGCCGCCTTCCAGACAGGAGACGATGCGGCCTTTGCTAAAGCGCCGTGCAATGTCCTTGATGCGGTGGGTGATCCAGGCGTAGTCGGCCTCGACCATGCCCAGCTGGCCCATGTCGTCTTCGCGGTGGGCATCAAAGCCGGCGCTGATGAAGACCATCTCGGGCTTGAACTCTTCGAGGCGCGGGATCCAGTAGGTCTCGACAATCTCGCGGATGTCCATGCCCTTGGTGTATGCCGGCACCGGCACATTGAGCATATTGGCCGCCGGGTCCTTGTCGCCCGAATGCGGGTAGAAGGGGTGCTGGAATATGCCCACCATCAGAATGTGCGGGTCGCCTGCGCAGATGTCCTCGGTGCCATTGCCGTGGTGCACATCAAAGTCGACAATCGCCACGCGCTTGAGCTGGTGGCGCATCAGCGCATACTTGGCAGCCACCGCGACATTGTTGAAAAAACAAAAGCCCATGGCCTGCTTGCGCGTGGCATGGTGGCCCGGCGGGCGCACGGCGCAAAAGGCGTTTTCCATCTCGCCGCTGATGACGGCATCGGTCGCAGCCAGAGCCGCGCCACAGGCGCGCAATGCGGCATTCCAGGTGGCACCGTTGACGGCAGTGTCGGTGTCCAGCATCAAGGTTGCGGGGCCGCCAATGGCCTGGTTATCGGCCGCCATCTCGGACAGGCCGCGTATCGATGCGATATGCAGGCGCTCATGGCCCAGTTCCAGATCGGACATGCTGGCCTTGGGGGCGTCGCGCCGCTCCAACGCGTCCCCCACCCCAGTGATCAGCAAGCGGTCTTCAATCGCATCCAGGCGTGCAGCGCATTCCGGGTGGGCAGGCCCCATGTCGTGCAGCCAACAGTCACGGTGGCTGAAATAACCTGTCTTGGACACAGTTTTCGTCTCCTTAACTGCCTTTGTCGTTTATTGTGCTGGTATGCAGACACAGCACACCATACAAAAATTATTGACTCAGCTTAACACGGTGATTGTGGGGAAACCGGCGCAGGTTCAGGATTGTCTGACTTGTTTGCTGGCGGGAGGACATCTGCTGATTGAAGACGTACCGGGCGTGGGCAAGACCACGCTGTCGCATGCGCTGGCCCGCACCTTGGGGCTGCAGTTTGCGCGGGTGCAATTCACTGCAGACCTGATGCCCAGCGACTTGATCGGCGTATCGGTCTATGAGCGCGAGCAGCAGGCCTTTGTGTTTCATCCCGGCCCCGTATTCACCCAGGTTTTGCTGGCCGACGAGATCAACCGCGCCAGCCCCAAGACGCAAAGCGCGCTTCTGGAGGCGATGGAAGAAAAGCAGGTCACGGTCGAAGGCGCCACGCGCCCACTGCCCCAGCCTTTCTTTGTCATCGCCACCCAGAACCCGCTCGACCAGCTGGGCACCTATGCGCTGCCCGAGAGCCAGCTCGACCGCTTTTTGATGCGTATCTCGCTGGGCTACCCCGACCAGGCGGCAGAGTTCCAGCTGCTGGCCGGCCAGGGCCACCGCGACATCGCCAACCAGTTGCCTGCGCTCACTTCGGCCGTCGAGCTGAAGTTCCTGCAGCAGGAAGTGACCAGCGTGCGCGCCAGCGATGCACTGATCCACTATGTGCAGGCGCTGATCGCTGCCACGCGCTCGGGCCAGTGGTTTGTGCAAGGCCTGTCCCCGCGCGCAGGCATTGGCCTCATCCGGGCCGCCAAGGCGCAGGCCTTGATCCAGGGCCGCGACTATGTGGCGCCCGATGATGTGCAGGCGATCCTGCCGCAGACCACCGCACACCGGCTGGTGCCGGTCAGCACCTCGGGGCGCAGCGCGGTCGAGCAGGTGCGCGCGATGATGGACAGCGTGGCGCTGCAGTAGCGTGAGTGCGCCCCCAGCGGCTTCAGGGCAGCCCCGCAACCGCCCTGTTCAGCGGCTTGGCCAGCGCATGCGCCAGTGGTGGCTGGCCCAGTTGCCCAGCGCCAGCCGCCATGCCATCAGCCGCCGCAACCTCTACCTGCTGCCCACGCGTGCCGGTTGGATGCTGGCGCTCACCTTGCTGGTGCTGCTGGTGACCAGCATCAACTTTCAGCTCAACCTGGGCTTTTTGCTGACCTTCATGCTCACCGGCGCGGCGCTGGTGTCGGTGGGTATCGGCTACCGCAATCTGCTGGGTCTGCAGCTGGAGCTGCATGCCCCCGAGGCGCAATTTGCCGGTCAGCCGCTGCGCCTGGATCTGCGCCTGGACAACCCCAGCCGGCGCGCCCGCTATGCACTGGGCATACGCCACTACCAAGGCCATGAACTGAGCCTGGTGGACGCCCCGCCCCAAGCCACCACCCCCATGCAACTGAGCACGCAGGCCCAGCAGCGTGGCTACCAAAGCCTGCCTGCGGTGCTGGTCGAGACCCGCTTTCCACTCGGCGTCTTTCGCATGTGGACCGTCTTTAGAACCACTGAAAAAGCGCTGGTCTACCCCAGCCCCGAATCCCACCCGCCCCCCTTGCCTTTGGGCCTGGCCGATGCCGGCAGCGGCAGCAGCACCAGCCTGCGGGCCAGCAGTGGGGAGTTCGATGGCGTGCGCAGCTACCGGCGCGGCGACCCGCTCAAGCTGGTGGTCTGGAAGAAAGCGGCGACCTCGCTGGCCACGGGCAATGGCCATTTCGTCGTGCGCGACAACCAGCACCAGGCGCAGCAGGACCTGTGGCTCGATGCCAGCCACTGCGGCCTGGCAGAGCGAGAGGCCCAGCTCTCGCGCCTGACCGCCTGGGTGCTGATGGCCGACCAGCAAGGCCTGCGCTACGGACTGCGGTTGGGAGCGGCCAATGCCGAGCAAGCCGCTGACAGCGGTCCCGCCCACCGCCAGGCCTGCCTGCGCGCACTGGCGCTGGCCTAGGAGCAGCACGATGCCCTCTGTTTTCAACCCTGCCCACACCGCAGGCGCGAGCCGCTGGTCCAGCCTGCCACGCGAGGCGCGCGACACCCTCTTTTTGCTGGCCGTTGTGGGCTGGATACTGCTGCCGCTGACGGCCACCTTGCCGCTGTGGGCCTCGGCGCTCGCCTATGCCTTGCTCGCCTGGCGCGGCCGCATTGCGCTTTTGCAAAAACCGCTGCCCGGCCGCTGGCAGCTGCTGGCCTTACTGGTGCTGGTCGTTGGTCTGACCTTGTTCAGCTACCGCACCATCTTGGGCGCCGATGCCGGCGTCACGCTGGTCAGCATGCTGCTGACACTCAAGACCATGGAGCTGCGTGCCAAGCGCGATGCGATGGTCATTTTCTTCCTGGGCTTTTTTGCGCTGATTGCCAATTTCCTGCATTCGCAATCGCTGCTGACAGCCTTGGCCATTGCCATGGGCCTGGTGGGCTTGCTCACCGCGCTAGTCCATGCGCATATGCCCGTGGGGCAACCATCGCTCAAGTTTGCAGCGGGCCTGTCGCTCAAGATGGTGGCCATTGGCGCGCCACTCACGCTGGCGCTGTTTGTGCTCTTCCCGCGCATGGCGCCGCTCTGGGGGGTGCCCCAGAATCCGACGGCCAAGACCGGCCTGTCTGATGAGATGACCGTGGGCTCGGTGGCATCGCTGGCCCAGGACGAGGGCATTGCGTTTCGCGTCAAGTTCGACACACCGCAAAACCGGCCGCCCCCCGCCAACCAGCTGTACTGGCGCGGGCCGGTGCTGTCCGATTTCGATGGCACGACCTGGCGCGCGACGCCCAGCTTTCGCAATCCCGACGACCGGATGTTTGCCGACATCCGCACCGAAGGCGAGGCACTGCGCTACGAGCTGACCCTGGAGCCGCACCAAAAGCCCTGGCTGCTGACCTTGGACCTGACCCGAGAGGCGCCCGTGCTGCCACGCGGCCGCGCCTACAGCACCGGCGATCTGCAGTGGCTCAGCAACCGGCCCATCACCGAGGTGACCCGCATCGCGGTGGAGAGCCACACGCGCTACCAGTTTGGCATGCAGGCGGGCAAGCGCGAGCTGGCCTTCAACCGCCGGCTGCCAGCGAGCAGCAACCCGCGCACCCAGGCCTGGGTGGCGCAGCTGAGCGCCGAGGTGGGCGAGCGCCCCGACCGCAGCGCCCAACTGGTGCAGCGCCTGCTGGGGCAGCTGCGCAGCGGCGGCTACACCTATACGCTGGACCCGGGCGTCTACACAGGCCAGGCGGCCGACCAGTTCTGGTTCGACCGCAAAGAAGGCTTTTGCGAGCATATTTCCGCCGCCTTTGTGATTGCACTGCGCAGCGCCGGCGTGCCCGCGCGCATTGTGACCGGCTACCAAGGGGGCGAAGCCAACAGCGTCGACGGCTACTGGACCGTGCGCCAGGCCGATGCCCATGCCTGGGCTGAAGTGTGGCTGGGCGAAGAACAAGGCTGGGTGCGCTTTGATCCAACCGGCGCAGTGAGCCCTGGCCGTGTCGGGGCTGCACAGCGCCTCAACACCCCCAACTTCATGGGGTTCAGTGTCAGCAATGCCGCCACCATCAACGGGCTGCAGCGCATGCGCGCAGTCTGGGAGGCGGTCAACAACAGCTGGAACCAGTGGGTGCTGAGCTACACCCAGCGCGAGCAAATGGACATGCTCAGCAAGCTGGGCCTGTCCAGCCCCAACTGGATGGATCTGGTGCGCATTCTGGGTGGCCTGGTGCTGGCGGCGGCCATCATCGTGGTGCTGGCCCTGCAGTACCAGCGCAGGCGCACAGACCCCTGGCTGGCCCTGCTGGGCCTGGCGCGCAAACGGCTGCGCCAGGCCGGCCTGCCCGAGGCTGCGCAGGGCCATGCGGCCACGCCACGCGCGCTGGCCCGCATGCTGCACGCCCAGGCACCCGAGGTGGCACCCGCCTTTGGCCAATGGCTCAAGGCCATGGAGCGCCAGCGCTACGCGCATGCCACCGGCGAGTCAGCGCCCAAGGCCGAGCTGGCAGCGCTTCGCAAACAATTACGACTTCTGCCCTGGTCCCGCCTGCGGGCCCTGGCAAACAAGGTATAAAACCCCATGCACCGAATTCTTCAGACCACTGTGGCCCTGCTTTGCGCCGGCCTGTGCGCAACGGGCGCCTACGCACAAAAGAACACGACCAACAAGGCCCGCAGCGCTGACTCCGCCCCCACCGCATCCAGCTATGCCAACCGGCCCGAGGCCGAAGCCTTTGTCCGCGAAGTCGCCGAGCGCCGCCATATCGATGAGGCCTGGCTGCGCGCCAGCATCAAGCAAGCCCGCTTCAACGCCACCGTGCAGCGCCTGATGACGCCGCGCACGGGGCCCGCTGGCGTCAAGAACTGGCGCGGCTACCGCAGCCGCTTTGTCGAGCCGATCCGCATACGCGCCGGCCTGCGCTTCTGGAACGAGAACGCCGCCACGCTGGCCCGTGCCGAGCAGACCTATGGGGTGCCGGCTGAGTACATCGTCGGCATCATCGGGGTCGAGACCATCTATGGCCAGCAGATGGGCAACTTTACCGTGGTCGATGCGCTGGCCACCTTGGCCTTTGACTATCCCGCCAGCCACCCGCGCGCGGCCGACCGGGCCAAGTATTTCCGGGGCGAACTGGAGCAGTTTCTTGCCACGGCCTACCTCACTGACAGCAACCCCTTCGATACGGTGGGCAGCTATGCCGGCGCCATGGGCATGCCCCAGTTCATGCCAACCAGCTGGTCCAACTACGCGGTCGATTTTGATGGTGACGGCAAGATCAACCTGTTTGGCAGCACGGCCGATGCGATCGGCTCGGTGGCCAACTACTTTGTCGCCCATGGCTGGCAACGCGGCATGCCGGCTTACTACGATGTGCAGGTGAACAGCACACCGGCACAGCTGGAGACCTTGCTCGCGCCGGATATCAAACCCAGCTTCAGCGCCGCCGAGATGGCCGCGCTGGGCCTGCGCATCCAGGCGCCAGGCGACCAGCACACAGGCCCGCTGGCGCTGATCGAGCTGCCCAACGCGAGCGCTGCGACCCAGTACGTGGTGGGCACGCCCAACTTCTACACCATCACGCGCTACAACCTGTCCAGCTTTTACGCGATGTCGGTGGTTGAGCTGGGTCAGGCGATTGCGCGTGCGCGCAGCGGTGCGCCCGCAGCGACGGACAGCGAGCCCGGCACGCCCGAGCCGAGCAGCGAGACCAGCAACTCCCCGACTGCCGAAGCGGCCGCCAAGGCCTATCTGCGCAGCAAGGCGCGCCAGCAGCGCACGCCCGACCCGGCCAATTTCAGCGCACCTTGATCGCTGGCCGGGCAATCCATATGGACGTGATCTGCAGGCTTTCAAGGCCTGCATTGCAAAAATAAAAGCCAGCAATTTTCTCTTGAAATTGCGGCTTCTTCATCCAACTATCAGTCATCGAGCAGCAAACCCGCTGCCCTGTTTCACAAGGATTGAAGATGATCATGACCCCTCTGATGCACCGCTCGGCCTACGCTGTCTCCCCATCCGCGATGGATGCCGCCTTGCAGCGTTTTCTGCAAGCCACTACCACGGGCACCACGAGCCAGGACACCGTGCAGCAAGACGGCTCCGTGTTCAGCATCGGCATCGATGTGCCCGGCCTGTCGCGCGAACAGCTGCGCATTGAGCTGCAGGACAAGACCGTGCGGCTGACCAGCATCGAAGGCGCACCACGCAGCATCCAGCGCGCCTGGAAGCTGCCTGCCAGCATCGATGCCGCAGCGTCCAAGGCCAGCCTGGAAAACGGCGTGCTGACCCTGGTGCTGAGCACCACCCAGCCAGCGACCCAAACCTTGGCGATTGCATAAGATCAGCGCAAGCACACCCACCGAGCAAAAGGGGCCTGAAAAGGCCCCTTTTGATTGCGTCACCGGTACATGACCAGCGCCAGTGACCGTCTATGCCGCAGTGGCGGGAGCCGGCGGCTGCTGCACGATGGCATCAAGCGGCCAGCGCGGCTTGACGTCAAAGGCATAGACCTTCTCGGCCTGCTGTTGCCCCGCTTCGATGCGCATGGCAGCCGCCATCGCAATCATCGCGCCATTGTCAGTGCACAGGTGCAG
Organism: Comamonas sp. JNW; assembly: GCF_003105075.1. Taxonomy (NCBI): domain Bacteria; kingdom Pseudomonadati; phylum Pseudomonadota; class Betaproteobacteria; order Burkholderiales; family Comamonadaceae; genus Comamonas; species Comamonas sp. JNW. The sequence continues at coordinate 118,742 of NZ_QETI01000015.1, read as the reverse complement.
CTCGGGGTAGTGCACGCGGATGCCACGCTTGCGGCAGGCGTCGTTGAGCTGCTCGCGCAGCAGCCGGTTGGCCCCCACGCCGCCGGCGACCACCACGCGCTGCATGCCGGTCTCCTTCAGCGCATTCAGGGTCTTTTTCACCAGCACATCCACAATGGCCGCCTGGGTCGATGCGGCCAAGTCCGCCTTGCGTGCCTCCAGGCCATCGCCGAGCTTTTTGGCCTGGGTCAGCACGGCGGTTTTCAGGCCAGCAAAGGAGAAATCCAAATCGCCGCTGTGCAGCAGCGGACGCGGCAGCTTGAAGGCCTCCGGGTCGCCGCCCTGCGCCAGGCGGGACAGCTCGGGCCCGCCGGGGTATGGCAGGCCCAGCAGCTTGGCCGATTTGTCAAAGGCCTCGCCTGCTGCGTCATCGATGGTCTCGCCCAGAATCTGGTAGCGGCCAACGCCGTCCACGCGCATCAGCTGCGTGTGCCCCCCAGAAACCAGCAGGGCCACAAAGGGGAACTCGGGCGGGTCTTCGCTCAAAAACGGCGAGAGCAAATGGCCTTCGAGGTGGTGCACGCCCAGCACCGGCTTGTCCAGCGCAGCAGCCATGGCGCAGGCCACGCCTGAGCCCACCAGCAAGGCGCCCGCGAGCCCCGGGCCACGGGTAAAGGCAATCGCATCGATCTGCGCGAGCGTGCAGCCCGCGTCATCGAGCACTTTTTGTGTGAGCGGCAGCACGCGGCGGATATGGTCGCGGCTGGCCAGCTCAGGCACGACACCGCCGTAGGCGCGGTGCATCTCGATCTGGCTGTAGAGCGCATGGCTCAGCAACTCAGGCACCGTACCTGGGCCACGGGTGCGCACCAGGGCCACGCCGGTTTCATCACAGGAGGATTCGATCCCCAATATCAGCTCAGTCATGGGGCCAAAGTGTAGGCGCTCTGGGCCGCTTTTGCGCCCGGGGGCGGGGCTACCCTGGCGGGCCGCCAGGGTTTGCCGCTTGGGCAATGGGCTCAGCGCTTGCCGCCCAGCAGCGAGCCACCAATCTTCATCAGGTCGCTGACATCGAGTTTGCCGTCGCCATTCTGGTCCAGCAGCGAGCCCAGCAAGCCGCCACCCAGGCCGCCTTGCTGCTGCACCTGGGCTTTTTCCTGGCCCAGCGCATTGCCCAGCTGCGAGGAGTTGAGGCCACCCGACATGACGCGCTGCGCCAGGAACGACATCACCAGCGGTGCCAGCATCTTGAGCAGGTTGCCGGCATTGGCCCCCAAGCCTGTGGCCTGGCCTAGACTGGCCGAGGCCTGGTCTTGCTGGCCGCCAAAGATATGGCCCAGAATGCTGGCGCCATCCAGAGCCGCAGGCGATGCGGAACCGGCACCGGAGCCCGCAGCAGCGCCGCCGCCCAAAGCGCCACCGAGCACACTGCCCAGCATGCCACCCAAACCGCCCATGCCACCGGCTTGCGCCCCACCGCCACCACCCAACAGCGAGCCCAGCAGCCCGCCCAGGTCAGGGCCTGCGCCAGCACCGCCTGCAGCGCCGTGGTCACGCTGCAGTGCTTCGAACAAGGCACTGGCGCCGCCCGCGCTTTGCGCGTTGTTGCCCAGTGCGCCCAGCATCATCGGCACGGCCGCCTGCACGGCCTGCTCGGTCTGGGCCTCGCTCTGGCCCAGGCTTTGGGCCATCTGCTGGATCGGTGCGCCCTGCAGTTGCGCGAGGAGCTCATCGACCATAGAGGGAGATGCGGACATGTTCTTTCCTTTCAAAAGCCCAAAGGGCGTGGCACAGAATGCAGATAGTAGACGTTCAGCATGGCCGTGCAATACACAGGGGCGCAAATCTTCGTTAACCGGAACCATCTGCTGGCGCAGGCTCGGCATACCCGAGATGCCGGATGGGCTGATTTTTCTTATTACTTCCGTATATATAAAACCTAAAATAATGGGTGAACGCATTTTTTACTGCCATGGCCATACAGCACTACATCAAGGAAATCGGGCGCGGCGCACGCGGCGCCAAAGCCCTCAGCCGCGTCGAGGCCAGCGATGTGATGGCGCAGATACTCGATGGCCGGGTCAGCGACTATGAAATCGGCGCCTTTTGCATTGCCATGCGCATCAAAGGGGAAACGGCCGAAGAGATGTGCGGCCTCTGGGATGCCGTGCATGCGCGCATCGCCCGCTTTCACAGCCCAGCCGCCTTGCCCACCGTGGTGCTGCCCAGCTACAACGGCGCGCGCCGCCTGCCCACCTTGACCCCGCTGCTGGCCTTGATCCTGGCGCGCGAAGGCCTGCCGGTGCTGGTGCATGGCATGCAGACTGAAGCGAGCCGCATCTCGGCCTTTGCGGTGTTCGAGCGCCTGGGGTTAGTGCCCCGCGCGCAGACTGGCACCATTGCCGCATCGGAAGTGGCCTTGGTGCACACCGCCACCTTGCTGCCCGCGCTGGCCAAGCTGCTGGCGGTGCGCCAGCTCATCGGCCTGCGCAACCCGGGGCATAGCATTGCCAAGCTGCTGCAGCCAGTGCAAGGACCGGCCGTCTTGCTGGGCAGCTACACGCACCCGGAATACCTGCCGATGCTGCAAGCCACCTTGGCCGAGCTGCAGACGAATGCCCTGCTCTCGCGCGGGCTGGAGGGCGAAGTCTGCGCCGACCCGCGCCGCAGCCCCCAGTACGACGGCTTTGTCGCAGGCCAGCACCATTTGCTGCAGGCACGCAGCAGCGGCACCGACAGCCAGGTGCCCGGCTTGCCCAGCGAGCGCGATGCGGACACCACCGCGCGCTACACCGAGGCCGTGCTGGCCGGCCAATTGCCGGTGCCCGCCGCCTTGGCCCAGCAAGTGGAACATGTGCTGGCCATCGCCCAACAAACACAACCAGCTCCCCAAGCCTCCCACCATGACTGACAGCAGCCTGCCCTCTCTTACTGCACGCCCGCCGGCTGATGCGCCATTGCCAGGCCAGGGCCAGTGCACCCTGGTCGGTGCCGGCCCGGGCGACCCGGACTTGCTCACCATCGCTGCCGCCAAGGCTTTGCAGCGCGCCACCGTGCTGTTGGTGGACGACCTGGTCAATGATGCCGTGCTGCAGTGGGCGCCCGCTAGTGCCCGCATCGTCCATGTGGGCAAGCGCGGCGGCTGCCAGAGCACGCCCCAGGCCTTCATCCAGCGCCTGATGCTGCAGGAAGTGCAAGCCGGTGAGAACGTGGTGCGGCTCAAAGGCGGCGACCCCTTTATCTTTGGCCGGGGCGGTGAAGAGGTGGAGTTTTTGCGCGCCCACGGCATCGAGCCGCGCATCATCAATGGCGTGACCGCCGGGCTCGCCGCGCTGACCAGCCTGGGCGCCCCCTTGACCCACCGCGACCATGCGCAGGGCGTGGTGTTCATCACGGGCCACGCCAAGCCAGGCGGACAAGGCCCCGATTGGGCGCAACTGGCGCGCACGGCGCACGATGCACGCCTGACCCTGGTGATCTACATGGGTGTGGCCAGTGCCGAGGCGATCAGCCAGGGCCTGGGCAGCGGCTTGCCTGCCGATACGCCGGTGGCCATCGTGCAGCATGCCAGCCTGCCCCAGCAGCGCCATGCAATCACCGACCTGGCACATTTGCCCGCCACGATGGCCCGCGACAAGCTGGCCAGTCCCAGCATCATCGTCGTGGGCGATGTGGTGCAGTGCGTGGCACTGGCGGCCCAGGCAAGCCGTACCATCGGTCCAGCAGGCCACCGAGATTTCTCCGAGATTTGCGGATACGATAGCCATTCGAGCGTGGAAGACAGGGCATCCATAGCGTAAAGTAATTGATCTTTACATATGCACAGATTGTTTCTCCACGTCCCAACCATAAGACGAGGAGCACCTAGCATATGCAAAGACAACGTACCTGGCGCCTGTGCGCCGCGGCCCTGGCGATCACCGCACTGACCGCCTGCAAGACCGAATTGGGCCCGGGCGACGGTGGTGGCACCAACCCCAATCCCAAGCCCTATCCCACGCTCGACGGCAATGCACCGCAAAGCTTTTCCCTCAGCAGCATCGACGGCAAGGCCGCCAATACCACCGAGAGCTTTGATGCCGCCGTCGCCCAGGATGCCAACTTCATCGCTGTCGACCTGGTGATGAGCAAGGACGGCGAATTGGTCGCCCTGGCCTCGCCCGACATCACTGATATCACCGACGTCTCCAGCCGCAGCGTCTATGCCAACCGCAAGACCTTGCGCCTGATCGATGGGCAGTCGCGCCAAGGCTGGTTTGCCTCTGACTTCACCCTGGTGGAGCTGCAAAGCCTGCGCGCCAAACTGCCCGCATCCACCACGCCACCGGTCGGCGCCAACAATGGCCGGATCCTGTCTCTCAATGATGTGATCGCCTACGCCAAGCGCCAGCGCAAGACGGTCGGCCTCTATCTGCAGACCTTGAACCCCACCTACCACAGCCAGCTGGGCCTGGCGATGGAAGACAAGCTGCTGGCGGCCTTCACCGCCGCGGGCTACACCCAGGAAACGGCACCGGTGATCGTGCGCTCGTTGGAAGTCGCCCACCTCAAGACCTTGCGCGCCAAAACCCAGGTTCGGCTGGTGCAGATGATCAATGGCAATCCGGAGCTTGCAGCTGACGGCAGCATCCTTCTGTCGGCACCCAATGCACAGCCCTATGACTTCACGATGGCCGGCGTCTCGACCACCTATGCCCAGATGGTGACTGCCGACGGCCTGGCCCAGATCAAGACCTATGCCAACGGCATCTCGCCGTGGAAGCCTTACGTCATCTCCGCCCGCTACCTGGACAAGAATGGTGATGGCCAGCCCGATGACCTGAATAACGACGGAAAGTGGGACTACCGCGACCGCGAAACGATGCCGCCTACCAACCTGGTCACGCTGGCGCACGCGGCCAAGCTCTTTGTCCACCCCTGGGCCTACCGCAACGACGCCACCCTGCTGGCCAGCGACTTCAAGGGCAAGGTGGCGGCCGAGTACAAGCTGTTCTATGAAGTGGGCGTGGATGGCGTGTTCAGCGACAGCCCCAGCGACGCCAACAAGGCACGCTAAGCGGCGTAGCCGGCGCGGATCAAGACCTGACAGGACCTGATCCATCCGATGCAGGCAGTCCCTCAGTGGCGCTGCCCACCAGGAAAGAGAAAAAGGCAAGGTTCAACCCTTGCCTTTTTCCATGGAACCGTTGCGTATCGCCCAGCAAAACCGGGCCCAACGCCTCGCAGCGATACGGGCCGAGGGGCCAGGCGTCAGCCGGTCTGGCGCGTTGTCTGCGCAAAACGGCGTGCCAGCTCCTTGCGCAGTTCCTTGCGCGTCAGCGCTGCGTCCCAGCGGCGCTTCTCATCATCGGTCTCCGGCTGCAACGGCGGCACGGGCACCGGCTTGCGCTGGTCGTCCACCGCCACCATCGTGAAAAAGCAGCTGTTGACATGGCGCACGCTGCGCTCACGGATGTTCTCGGCCACCACCTTGATGCCGATCTCCATCGACGAGGTTCCGGTGTAGTTGACGCTGGCGTAGAACGACACCAGCTCGCCCACATGGATGGGCTCCAAAAACATCACCTGGTCCACGCTCAAGGTCACCACATAGCGCCCCGCATAGCGGCTTGCGCAGGAGTAGGCCACGTTGTCGAGCTCGCGCAAAATGGCGCCGCCGTGCACATTGCCCGAGAAATTTGCCATGTCCGGAGACATCAGCACCGTCATCGTGAGTTGGTGGTGAGGTAAACGCATGGGGATGATTGTAGGCAGCGCAGCAGACAGCGGAATGCAGCGGTTGCAAACCCCTGAGCCCACTCGGAAATGCGGCGCACCCGGTCTGCCATCGCGATGCAAGCTGCATACCGGGCTGGACCTCGCGCATGCCAACGCCAGCCCAGCGCGCCGCACTCATCCGGCATAGGCATTGCGCGGTTGCTCAGAGCCATGCTTTACAAAGACCTTGTAGCAGCCAATGAGGACGTAATCGCCAGAGTAGAGCACCTTGCGGCGCATGCGCATGCCATTGACGAAGATGCCGTTCATGCTGTGGTGGTCCTCTACCGACAGCACGCCCGCGCGGTAGTAGAAGGCGCCGTGGTCGCGGCTGACCGCAGGGTTGTCCAGGCAGATGGCATTGCCAGCGCCTCGGCCAAAGGTCGTGTAACCGCTTTTCAGAATCAGCGAATGAAGCACCACCCTGTGCGTGATGAAAACAAGGACTTCGGGCAACATATTCCACCTCCTCCGTCCGACCGGATCACCGGTCGGCACCGCAATCCCAGCATGCAGCTAGAACAAATTATCAATCGATTTATAAGAATAGATTGATAATAAATTACAACCCGGATGGATAGCACGAAGCGCTAGGGAATATCCCGAGGTATCAATTTTCTCTATCGCCTGGCAAGACGTACTTTTTGCAGCCAAGAAGGCATGGCACGAGCAGCCAGCACGACACACCCGCTGACATAAAACGCGCCTTGATGGCTGGGATGCGGCCGCTGCGACCGGCTAGGTGGCGGCAGCACTCAGGCGTGAGTCGCCAGAACCGGTAGCGACGAAGATGAGGCGATGCTGCGCATGCTTGGCGCCGCCATGTCATTTGTCGATGGCAGCTTTGGCAAGCGCACCGGGCGCTGAACATCGAACACACACAGCAAAATGCGCCAGAGAATAGACATCAGTGCGTCTATCCATTTGGAGAGCGCTGTCCATCCCAGGGAGCTCCGCATGCCCCTAACTCGACCGCTGATGACGCATATGCCTGCTGATCGCCCTTCACCTCCCTCAGGCCGTTTTTCCTTTTTGATATGTCGAACACGCAGTGGAACGTCACCCCGCCACCGTAAAATCTTCAGGTTAAACGCGGCGCATCTCGTGGCGATCACAACCCATTCAGAAAAAGGGGCAGGATGACTTGGCATTGATTAACTGTAACGAATGCGGCAAGCAGATTAGCGACCAGGCGTCTAGCTGTCCTCATTGCGGAGCGCCCGTGGCAGGCAATCCAGCAGCGCCATCAGTAGCAGCACCATCAGTAGCCGCCTCATCCTTGGCTGCAGAGACGGTCAAAAATCCGTCGACGTTCAAGTACATCCTCTACGGAACATTCGTTGTCGTTGTCGCAATCAGTTGCATGAGCGGGGGCAAAACGAGCAATACCCCGCGTGAGTTCAACGCAAACGAAGCCATATTCTTGTGCCAACACGCGATAAAGCAGGTGTCCAGGGATCCAGAGAAAGCCGAGGTTCCATTGGTGTCCAACGTTGGCTCTGGTGATGAATATGTGTTTGTGTGGGGGCCGCAAACAAAGCTCACGCGCTTACGCAATGGACTTGGGCTTGAGGTTGGCGTACCAGCCGTATGCAAGGTCAGCCACACCAAAAAGAATATGACCTCCCTCTCAGTCGATGGCAAAACGATCTTCTGACGTGCAAATCTCCAAGTGAACCGCCTCCGGGCGGTTTTTTGTTGGTCGGGGCATCCCTGTTCATGGCCCGCACAGTTCAGCTGGCGCTCCATGTCTACCGGTTGAAGTGTTTGTGGCTGGTCGAAAACCCCAGCCCGCATCGGTGCTGCGCATGGCGCCTATCCTGCAGGCCTTTTAGCCCGCGCGCCGCCATAGCAGCTTCGCCCAGCCTTGGTCTTCCAGGCCTTCCTGAACGTCGGGGAAGATCCGTTTGTCCTGACCCACCCCGCCAGAGATGCCCTACTGAGCAGCTCACGGCTGGCACCTGGCCGAACGCAGCAGACAGAAGGGGCATTCCGTGGAATGCATTTCTATCGTCCTATTCCAAGTGAGCACGGGAGCCTGGAACAGGCCAAACTCGAACGCTTTATGGCCCAAAACTGCAACTTTCCAGCAGCGGAAGCAAGGCGCGAGCAGAAATTGAAAAACCCTTGCAGGTTATTCACTTGCAAGGGTTTCAATTTGGGGTGGCTGATGGGGCTCGAACCCACGACAACAGGAATCACAATCCTGGACTCTACCAACTGAGCTACAGCCACCGTGTTGGGGAAGACATGATTATAGCCAGAAATTTGGCCCCTCTCATGAAATCTCCGTTTTTATGAAATTTTTGTTTCCGCGGGGCGTGGCACCTTGATCTGTACCTTGAAACGCTCCTTGAGCATTTCGTAGTACGCCAGGGTCTCGGCATTGGCCTGGTAACGCTCAAACTCCTGCTTTTGGCGCAGGCGCAGCTCGGCAGAGTCTTCGCCGCGCGGTACGACCTTGTTCACGCGCACAACGGTGTAGCCATCGTTGCCCAGGTCCACACCGACCCAGGATGCGGCGTCGCCGATCTTGGCATGCATGGCGGCATTGAGGACGGCTGGCACCTGGCCCTTGGCATCCTGGCGCGACACGACGATGGGGGACGCCAGCTTGGCGCCCGCAGCATCGGCCTTCCAGGCTTCGAGCTTGGCTTGTGCATCCTGGCGCGCGAGCTCGGCAGACTTCTGGGCCACAAAGAGGTCATGGGCCTTGGCCTTGACTTCTTCAAACGGAAGGATGCGGGCATCGAAGTGCTCCACCACACGGCCCGAGGCCAGGGTGCTGGGGGCCACTTCAATGGCTTCGGTGTTGCGCTTGTTCTGCAGCGCATCGCTGGAGAACAGCGCTTCCAGGAAGGTCGGGTTGGCCAAGGCGCCGGTCGCGCCTGGCGCAGCCGTGCGGGTAACATGCTCGGCCTTCTGGATCTTCAGGCCCAGCTTTTCAGCCACGGGCTGCAGGCTGTCGGACTGCTCGAACACCATGTTGGAGAAGGTCTCGGCCACTTCGGCGTACTTGCGCTGCACCTGCTGGGCCAGCACTTCGGTCTCGATCTTGGCGCGCAGCTCTTCAAAGCTGGGCGTGCGAGGCGTCTTCACTTCACCCATCTTGATGATGTGGAAGCCGTACTCGGTGCTCACCAGGTCGCTGATATCACCCGACTTCAGCGCAAAGGCGGCGTCTTCAAACGGCTTGACCATATCGCCAGGCTTGACCCAGCCCAGATCGCCGCCGCTGTCACGCGAGCCGGTGTCTTGCGAGTTCTTCTTGGCCAGATCGGCAAACTGCGCAGGATTGGCCTTGGCCTGGGCGAGCAGCTCCTGGGCGCGTTGCTTGGCCTTGTCACGGTCCGCTGCAGACATCGAAGCGGGCGCATCAATCAGGATGTGGCTGATGCGGCGCTGCTCCTTGTCCATGAAGCGGCTCAGATTTTCCTTGTAGTAGGTACGCAGGTCGTCTTCGCTGGGCTTGATCATGCCCTTGACGGCTTCGGCATTCAGCACCACGTACTCGATCGTGGACTGCTCCTTCTGGCGGAACAGCTCCTGGTTGCTCTTGTAGAACGCTTCCACATCGGCATCCGTGGTCTTGACCTGGGACGCATAGTCCTTGGCAGCAAACTGGGCCAGCTGGATCTCACGCTGCTGGTAGAGTGCATCAACCGCCAGCTTGGTTTGCTCGTCGGTCGCAAAGGCCGTGTTGGACACACCGCCCAGCACCTGGCGCGCAGCGATATCGCGGCGCATGCCCGCTTCAAAGCCTTCGGGCGTCATGCCTTGCGCACCCACCAGCGCGCGGTAGGCATCCACGTCGAGCGAGCCATCGGGCTTTTTCAGCGCGGCGATCTGCGGAATCTCCTGCAGCGCGCGCACCAGCGAGGCATTGTCCACCGTCAGGTGCATTTTTTGCACCGCGGCATCGATCACCTGGTCACGCACCATGCGCTCCAAGGTCAGATAGCGGGCCTCGGGGCCTTCCATCCACTTGGCGTCCATGTTGGGGTCTTGCTGGCGCATGCGGTCCGAGGCAACACGGTGTGCATTGTCCCAGTCCATCTGCGTAATGTCTTTGCCATTGACTTTGGCGACCACCGGGCTCTTTTCGGTGAAGTAGTTCTGGTTCACTCCCACCAAAACAAAAGACAGAATGATCAGCAAGAACAGCGGATACATCAGCACCTTGGAGTACTTGCGGATGGTTTCAAACATCGTCTAACTTTCCTGAGGACAAAAAAAAAGGCGAACCCTCATTCGCCTTTATTCGGTTTTCACTAGGTGGCGCGGGCTTGCTGCCTGGTCCGAAGCGCCTACCCATGGCTTGCAATGGATGATTTCTCATTGCAAATCAATCAGATACAGCCTCAACCAACGGAGACAACCCACCCCCTGTCAAATAGGGCGTGCAACATGCGTCTTGGCAACGCACGAACGTCGAAACAGCAAGTGTACAGCGAAAGAGTTTTTGATCCCTATGAGGGCCAGGGGCGCGTTAGGGAATACGGGATTTTTGACGGTTCAGAGGGCCGAAATGGCATCGATGCGGCCGCCCCCTCACTGCCGTGCCATCGTCAGGCGCAGGATGCCGGTTCATCAGCTACACCGCAGCCAGGCCAGCCATCCTAGGCGTTTGAGGGCAACACCAGCAACGCACCAGAACCACATTCCTTGGCTTGCTATCCATCCAAATGAGATGCGAGACCTAGAAACTTCCGCGCGGCTCGGAGAAGCCTGGAGGGACCGCACCAATGCATCCGTTTTGCCCGAATGATGCCAATGGCATTATCGCCAACAAGGCAGCGATTGCCCCATGCATGTGGGCAGGCTTATTCCACCGCCCCTTTAACCCAAGTCGGCCAAGCCTTATCGGTGCCATGCATGCAGACCTGCACCGTTTCAAGGAATCGCACGGGTGGCAAATGGCGTTTTTGGGTCGGCTGAGGCGCCCTTTGCGTCCATTTCAGTTGGCGAATGGACAAAGAAAAAACCCCTTAGATCACTCTAAGGGGTTTATTTTCTTGGTTAATGTGGTGGGTGCTGACGGGGTCGAACCGCCGACCTACGCCTTGTAAGGGCGCCGCTCTACCAACTGAGCTAAGCACCCCACCTGATAACCGAAATTAGTTCAGCGCATCTTTCAATGCCTTGCCTGGACGGAACTTAGGCACCTTGGCTGCCTTGATCTTGATCGCAGCGCCGGTACGTGGGTTACGGCCGGTACGAGCAGCGCGCTTACCAACGGCAAAGGTACCAAAACCTACCAGAGAGACTGTACCACCTTTTTTCAAGGTCTTCTTCACTGCATCAATGGTGGACTCCAGCGCACGAGCGGCAGCAGCCTTGGAGATATCAGCATTGTTAGCAATGTGCTCAATGAGTTCAGTTTTATTCACAAGCAGCCTCTATTAATCAAGAGAGTTAAGGAAGTGTATGTTTCATCCCATTATGAGCAGTTTGTACGCCGTACAACTGTCACAGATTCAAAAACAACACCACTGGCACGAAATTTTCATCTCGACCCCAGCGCCTCTGGAATGAGATGAATTCTAGACGGAATTTCTGGGGGCTCAGGCAAAAAATCACTTTTTTTCGCTGACCAGCACCCGCTTTGCCTTGCAAAAGCCAAGCATCACGGGCCCTGTAGCCTGAATTCCTTGTACAGGCGAGATGCAGTCTACGCCCAAACCTGTGGCGCTCGACTAAGAATCAACCCTAGCCCGGATCTCGGGCAAGGCCTTTTGCAGGTAATAAATCATGGACCAGACCGTGAGCACGGCAGCACCCCAGATCAGCCAGGTTCCCCAGACACCGGTATCGATGCCGGCCACCTTGCCGTCGTAGAGCAAAAAGGGAATGGCCACCATCTGCACGGTGGTCTTGAGCTTGCCCACCATGTGTACGGCCACGCTCTTGCTCGCGCCAATGCGGGCCATCCATTCGCGCAGCGCCGAGATGGCGATCTCGCGGCCAATGATGATCAGCGCGACAAAGACATCGGCGCGCTGCAGGTAGACCAGGATCAGCAGCGAGGCGCAGACCAGGAACTTGTCGGCGACGGGATCGAGGAAGGCGCCAAAGGAAGAGGTCTGGTTGAGCTTGCGCGCCAGAAAGCCATCGAGCCAATCGGTGAAGGCGAACACCACGAACATGACGGTGGCCCACAGGTTTTTGGTGGCCATATCAAGAGGCGAGTAGTACACGCCGATGATGAGCGGGATCGCGACGATGCGCGTCCAGGTCATGATGGTGGGGATCGTAAAGAACATGCGGCTATTGTGGCACGCAACGGTGCAAATTCAGTGAACCGCACTATTGCCTGTGTGACCGTTGCTGCACGGCCCGTGCCACCCCGTCAATGCAAGGCCTTGTAGATGTCCTCTGCCAAGGCAGCCGAGATGCCATCGACCGTCATCAGGTCATCGACCCCCGCCTCCTCGACCCCGCGCACACCACCAAAGCGCTGCAGCAGGCGCGCGCGCTTCTTGGGGCCCACGCCGGGGATGTCTTCGAGCCGGCTGCCGCCCACCCGCACCTTGGCGCGCGCCGCGCGCATGCCAGTGATTGCAAAGCGGTGCGCCTCGTCGCGGATCTGCGCCACCAGCATCAACGCGGCCGAGTCGCGGCCCAGGTAGACCTTGTCGCGCCCATCGCAGAACACCAGCTCTTCCAGCCCGACCTTGCGGCCCTCGCCTTTTTCGACACCGACGATGCGCGAGAGGTCCAGACCCAACTCGGTAAAGACCTCGCGTGCCACACCGACCTGGCCCTTGCCGCCATCAATCAGCACGATGTCTGGCAAGCGGGCCGCGCCCTTGCCCAGCTCGGCGCCACCGGCATCGCGCTGGGCCTCGGCCACCTTGCTGTAGCGGCGCGTGAGCACCTGGCGCATGGCGGCATAGTCGTCGCCGCCGGTGATGCCGTCGATCTTGTAGCGCCGGTACTCGCTGCTTTGCATCTTGTGGTGGTGGAACACCACGCAAGAGGCCTGGGTGTTCTCACCCGAGGTGTGCGAGATGTCAAAGCACTCGATGGTCAGCTGGTCGATATCGTCCTGGGGCAAATCCAGTGCCTCGACCAAAGCGCGCGTGCGCGCCTGCTGCGAGCCCTCTTCGGCCAGCAGGCGGGCCAGTTGCAGCTGGGCATTCTTTTGCGCCATCTCCAGCCAGACGCGGCGCTCCTCACGCGGCTGCGACACCGCCGCAATGCGCGTGCCGGTCTGCTGCGACAAGGCCTCCAGCAGCGCGGGCTCCAGCGCCACGCTGACCACCAGCACCGGGGGCGGCGCCACCTGCAGATAGTGCTGGGCCACAAAGGCCTCCAGCACGCGCTGCTCCACCGTTTTGGCGGGCCGCACCACGCCGGGCTGGGCACCACCGGGCTGGGCCTCATCAGGCTGGGCGCCCGCCTGGTCTGCGGCTACTTCGGCTTCTTCGGCCTCTTCCATGCTGGCAATGGCGGCGCTGTCTTCCACATGCACGGGGAAATACGCGCGGTCACCCAGATGCCGGCCACCGCGCACCATGGCCAGGTTGACGCAGGCCTTGCCGCCCTGCACCTGCACGGCAAGCATGTCCACATCGCGGTCGTCGATGGTCTCGATGCTCTGCTGGTGCAGCATGCTGGCCAGCGCCTTGATCTGGTTGCGGATGTCGGCCGCCTGCTCAAACTCCAGCTTGTCTGAGTGTGCCAACATGCGCGCCTCCAGCGTCTTGAGCAGCGTGTCGGTCTCGCCGCGCAGCATGGCTTCGGCATGGGCCACATCGGCGGCGTAGTCCTCGGGGCTGATGTGGTCCACGCAGGGGGCGCTGCAGCGCTTGATTTGGTAGAGTAGACAAGGCCGGGTGCGGTTGCTGAAAATGCTGTCCTCGCAGGTGCGCAGGCGAAACACCTTTTGCAGCAGCAAGATGGTTTCCTTGACCGCCCAGGCATTGGGGTAAGGGCCGAAATAGCGCTGGCGCTTGTCGGTCGCGCCCCGGTAATAGGCCACGCGCGGGTAGCACTGGCTGGGGGGCGTGCGCATGTCGCCATCGTGGATGGCCATGCCGGTGATCTTCAGGTACGGATAGCTCTTGTCATCCCGAAAAAGAATGTTGTATTTCGGATGCTGGGTCTTGATGAGGTTGTTTTCCAGCAGCAGCGCTTCGGCTTCGGAGCGCACCACCGTGGTCTCCATGCGCACGATCTTGCCCACCATGTGGCCGATGCGGGTGCCGCCATGGTCCTTCTGGAAATAGCTCGAGACCCGGCGCTTGAGGTTGATGGCCTTGCCCACATACAGCAGGGCATCGCTGGCATCGAAATAGCGGTAGACGCCAGGCATGGCTGGCAAACCAGCGACCTGGGCAAGAAGTTCGGGAGAGTGCACGTGGGTGGGCATGGCGCTATTGTCTTATGCGTTCGCCCCGCCCGCAGCGAAGCGGCCCATCACCCGTGCACGCTCACTGCACAATGCCGCGCTCACGCAGCGCCGCAATCTGCGCGCCGCTCAGGCCCAGGCCCTGCAGCACCGCATCGGTGTCATCGCCCAGGTGCGGCGCGCTGCTGCGGATCGTGCCCGGCGTAGCGGACAACTTGGGCACAATGCCCGGCACCTCCAGCGTATGGCCGTCGCGCGTGGTTTGCGGCAGGATCATCTGGCGCGCGCGGTAGTGCGGGTCTTCACTGATGTCCTTGGCGGTATAGACCTTGCCGGCTGGCACCCTGGCAGCAGCCAGCGCATCCATCACCTGCGCGATGGCGCGCGGCTGCGTCCAGGCGCTGATGGCGGCATCGATCTCTTCAATGCGCGCCACACGGCCCGCATTGCTGGCCAGGTCCGGTGCCTGGCCCAGGTCCGGCCGGCCAATGGTGTCCATCAGCCGTTTGAAGATGCTGTCGCCATTGCCGGCCACCAGCACCCAGCCATCCTGGCAGGCATAGGCGTTCGATGGCGCAATGCCGGGCAAGGCGCTGCCCGCCGCCTCGCGCACCGTGCCAAAGGCGCTGTATTCGGGGATCAGGCTTTCCATCACATTGAAGACCGCCTCGTGCAAGGCCACATCGATCACCTGGCCGCTGCCGCCATTCACCTTGCGGTGGTAGAGCGCCATCATCACGCCGATCACGCCATGCAGCGCCGCCAAGGTATCGCCGATCGACACCCCCACGCGCACCGGCACCCGCCCGGGCTCGGCCGTCAGGTGGCGCAAGCCACCCATGGCCTCGCCAATCACGCCAAAGCCGGGCAGATCGCGGTAGGGGCCGGTCTGCCCATAGCCAGAGATGCGTAGCATCACCAGGCCCGGGTTGATCGCATGCAGCTCCTCGGGCGACATGCCCCAGCCCTCCAGGGTGCCGGGGCGAAAGTTCTCCACCAGCACATCGGCCTCGGCAATCAGCTGGCGGGCAATGTCCTGCGCTTCCTTCTGGCGCAAATCCAGCGCCAGCGATTGCTTGTTGCGCGACTGCACCTGCCACCACACCGATGTGCCATCCTGCAGCAGCCGCCAGTTGCGCAGCGGGTCGCCCGCGCCGGTGGCCTCGATCTTCACGACCTCGGCACCAAACTCGCCCAAGGTCTTGCCGCAGAACGGCCCGGCAATCAGCTGGCCCATCTCGACCACCTTGACGCCTTGCAAAGCCATCGGCCCGGGGGTTGCAGTGTGGGGGTTCATGTCTGTCTCCATGCTTGATCAACTGAAGGCTATTGTGGCCCAGGAGGCAGCGCCAGTCAGTGAAGCCCGGGACTGCACTATCATCGCGCGGGTGATGACCCTCTCCCCTGCTTCCACCCCCACCGCCACATCCTCCACCGTATCCCCTGCCTCCACGCAGCGCAGCCCAGCGCCGCTGTGGGATATTTTTTGCCAGGTGATCGACAACTTTGGCGATATCGGCGTGTGCTGGCGCCTGGCCGCCGACCTGGCCCAGCGTGGCTGCCAGGTGCGGCTGTGGGTGGACGATGGCAGCGCCCTGGCCTGGATGGCGCCGCAGGGCGCGCCTGGCGTGACGGTGCAGCCCTGGCCCGATGCAGCGCCGGCCAGTGGCGTCGGTGATGTGGTGGTCGAGGCCTTTGGCTGCGAGATTCCGCCTGCCTTCCAGCAGGCGCTGGCCGCGCGTGCGCAATCCCCAACGCAGAAAGCCAGCGTCTGGATCAACCTGGAATACCTGTCTGCCGAAGACTATGTGGAGCGCTGCCACCGCCTGCCCTCGCGCCTGATGAGCGGCCCCGCGGCAGGCCTTACGCGCTGGTTCTTCTACCCCGGCTTCAGCACCGGCACCGGTGGCCTGCTGCGCGAAGCCGATCTGCCCGGGCGCCTGGCGGACTTTGACCGCAGCGCCTGGCGCGCCCGGCATGGCCTGCAAGATGGCGACCTGGTGTTTTCGCTGTTCTGCTATGAGCCCCCGGCCTTTTTGCCCGCCTTTGCCAGCGCTGGCACGGCCACGCAGTGGCTGGTCACCCCGGGCCGCGCGGCGGCGCTGGTGCAGCAGCGGCTGCCCCAGCCCCTGCCCAGCCAGGTTCAGCTGCTGCCGCCCTGCAGCCAGCCGGAATTCGACGAGATGCTCTGGTCCTGCGACCTCAACTTTGTGCGCGGCGAAGACTCACTGGTACGGGCGCTGTGGGCCGGCCAGCCTTTTGTCTGGCAGATCTACCCGCAGGATGACAACGCCCACCATGCCAAGCTGGAGGCTTTTCTGGACTGGCTGGACGCGCCGGGCAGCCTGCGCCAAGCCCATGCGGCCTGGAATGGCATCCCAGGGGCTGGCGGCAGCGTCCCTGCATGGCCCGCCATCACGCCAGCGCTGCTGGCGCAATGGGCCCATTGCGTGCAGGCAGCGCGCAACACTCTGCACAGGCAGCCCAGCCTTGCCGAGCAGCTGATGGCATTTGCGGGCGAAAAATGTTAGAATTGCAGTCTTTGCGCTTATCCGCGCACCCAGCGCCTGCAGGCAGCCGGGTTTGATGGATGCGCACAACGCCGCGGAACATGCTACGGCGCAGCACAGCCCGTCCAACGACACTTGCGCGCCGCCCGTAGTAGTTTGAGCGGCCCCAACACAGGCACTTACTGCTATGAAAATCGCTCAAGAAATCCGCGCTGGCAACGTGATCATGTTCGGCAAAGACCCGATGATCGTTCTGAAGACCGAATACGCACGTGGCGGCCGTGGCGCTGCAACCGTGCGCATGAAGCTCAAGAGCCTGATCGGCAACTTCGGCACGGAAAACGTGTTCAAGGCCGACGACAAGATCGACAACGTGATCCTGGAAAAGAAGGATTGCACGTACTCCTATTTCGCCGACCCCATGTACGTCTGGATGGACCCTGAGTTCAACCAGTACGAAGTGGAAGCCGAAAACATGGCTGACGCACTGAACTACCTGGAAGACGGCATGACCGCTGAAGTGGTGTTCTATGACGGCAAGGCCATCTCGGTCGAGCTGCCCACCACCATCGTGCGCGAAATCACCTGGACCGAGCCTGCTGTCAAGGGCGATACCTCCGGCAAGGTTCTCAAGCCTGCCAAGATCGCTACCGGTTTTGAAATCGCTGTGCCGCTGTTCGTGAGCCAGGAAGACAAGATCGAAATCGACACCCGCACTGCTGAATACCGCAAGCGCGTGTAATGACTGGGCCACAAGGCTCCAGCCAGAACAACCTCCATGCCCCGCGCTGGAGGTTTTTTTTCGACCTCCGCGCCACCGCCTCACCGCGCTAACAGCAGCTGCCACAGGCCATCTGCCGCTGTGCGCATCCAGATACATATTTTTACCCATTAAAAATAGCCAAATATTTTTGCCCCGGTAAAATGACCTACTCATTAAGAGAACAACGAACAAGTGGCCATGACTACCGAGACATTGACCAGCCGGCTGACCATCTTCCAGGGTCACCAGCGCCTGCTGCAAGCCGACCGCCTGACGGTGCTGCGCTATCTGCAAAACCATGACGAACTCCACCCCGGCGGCAGCCTCACCCCCTTGTGGGTGTTTGATGACCTCTCCGGACTGCGCCTGGATCTGAACTGGCGCTCGGAGCTCGCCCCGGCAGCGCAGCCCGCTGCCCAGCTGGACGACGACGCAGCCCCAGCACCCGCAGCACCTGTTGAAGCAGCAGCCCACAGCCGCTCTGCACGTGCCGTTGGCCGCCCCAAGCTGGGCGTGGTCTCGCGCGAGGTAACCTTGCTGCCCCGCCATTGGGACTGGCTCAACCGCCAGCCCGGCGGCGCCTCAGCGGCCTTGCGCCGCCTGATCGATGACGCCCGCAATGCCCATGCGCAGCAGGATTCGCAGCGCGCAGCGACCGAGGCCACCTACCAGTTCATGCAGGCCATGGCGGGGGATCTGCCCGGCTTTGATGAGGCCTGCCGCGCGCTGTTTGCCCACAAGCAATCGGCGTTCTTGCTGCAGACCCAGGCCTGGCCCGATGATGTACAAGCTTATCTGCACCAGCTCAGCCGCCCCATCTGGCCGGTGTAAGCACCCTACCCGCAGCACCCTGACCCCACACCCTCCCATGTCTTCGTCCATACCCGCACCCCAGGCGGCGCCCTCCGCCCCGCCTGTTCGCCCCCTGTGGCAAGTCTTCATGGTGTTTCTGGGCCCCATGCTGCTGTCCAATATCCTGCAGTCCCTCTCGGGCACGCTCAACAGCATGTTCCTGGGCCAGATGATGGGGGTCAAGGCGCTCGCTGCTGTTGCGGCGTTCTTTCCCGTCATGTTTGTCTTTATCGCCTTTGTCATTGGTCTGGGGGCTGGTGCGTCGGTGCTCATCGGCCAGGCCTGGGGCGCCGGGCAACCTGACAAGGTACGCGCCATTGCCGGCACCACCTTGCTCGCCGGGCTGGCCATGGGCGCGGCCGTGGCGCTGTTTGGCGGCCTGTTTACCCAGCCCATCATGCGCATGCTGGGCACGCCGGCCGATATTCTGGAGCAGGCCACCATTTACTCGCGCATCGTGCTGCTGGGCATGCCAGGGCTGTTCATCTTTTTGCTGTTCACCTCACTGCTGCGCGGCGTGGGCGACACGCTCACGCCGATGTGGTCGCTGATCGTGTCCACCGGCATCGGCCTGGTCAGCACGCCGGCGCTGATTGCCGGCTGGGGTGGCCTGCCGCGCCTGGGCGTGGCCAGCGCCGGGGTATCGATGATTCTGGGCTTTAGCGTGGCCCTGGTCTGGCTGGCCATACAGCTGCGCCGCAAGCGCAGTGTGCTGGCCCCCAACCGCGCACTGCTGCGCGCCATGCGCCTGGACTGGACCTTGTTGCGCGCCGTGCTGCGTGTGGGTATCCCTACTGGCGTGCTGATGATCGCCACCTCGCTGGCCGGCCTCGTCGTGCTATCGCTGATCAATGGCTTTGGCTCGGATGCCACAGCCGCCTACGGCGCCGTCAACCAGATCAATGCCTTTGCCCAGTTCCCGCTGATCTCTGTGGCCATCACTGCGTCCATCCTGGCGGCCCAATCGATTGGCGCAGGCCGCAGCGAGCGCCTGCCCGCCATTGCGCGTACTGCGATGCAGATCAACATGGCCATCGGTGGCGCCACGGCCTTGCTGGGCAGCATTTTTGCCCGGCCCTTGCTGTCCATCTTCATCACCGATCAAGAGGTGCTGCACGTGGCCGTGGAGCTGCTGCGCATTGTGCTGTGGAGTGGCCTGCTGTTTGGCGCCTTTGCCTCGCTGGCAGCACTGATGCGTGCCAGCGGCGATGTCCTGGTGCCCACGTTGATCACCATCGGCGTGATCGCCACCTTGGAGCTGCCACTGGCCTGGCTGTTCAGCCGCCACTTTGGTCTGGTGGGCATCTGGATGGCCTTCCCCGTCTCCTACGGCCTGACGTTGGCGCTGCAGACCTGGTACTACCAGGCGATCTGGAAGAAGCGCCCGATCCGCAAGATGGTGTGAAGCCCCTTGCAGGCGTGGCGCCCCAGGTGACAAGTCTGCCAAAAGCTGAAATCATGGCCCGTTGCATCCCGCCTGCCCGATACACCCTTTAGCCTGATATGCCCAATCCCCAGAACTACCGCGTGCCCGTCAAGGGCGCAGTCCATCTGGCCGACTACGACCCGGCCGCCACACCGTTTGCGCATGGCAGCATCAAGGCCCAGGAAAAAGACCTCAAGATGCTCAACAAGCAGCTGGCCCAGCTGATGCGGCCGCTGCAGGGCGAGAACAAGCGCTCGGTGCTGCTGGTGCTGCAGGGCATGGACACCAGCGGCAAGGATGGCACCGTGCGCGGCGTCTTCAAGACCACCGGCCCGCAGGGCCTGCGCATGGCCACCTTCAAAAGTCCGAGCAAGGAAGAGCTCTCGCACGACTACCTCTGGCGCTGCCATGCCGTGGCGCCGGCCAAAGGCGAGATCGGCATCTGGAACCGCAGCCACTACGAAGATGTGCTGGTGCCCCTGGTCAACGGCTGGATCACGCGCCAGGTCGCCAAGCAGCGCTATGCGCAGATCAACGACTTCGAGCGCCTGCTGGCCGAGAACGGCACCACCGTCCTCAAGTGCATGCTGCACATCAGCAAGGACGAGCAGCGCGTCCGGCTGCAAGAGCGCATCGATGTGCCGGAAAAGCGCTGGAAGTTCAGCCTCGATGACCTGGCCGTGCGCAAGCAGTGGGATGCCTACCAGCAAGCCTATGAGGACCTGCTCGAAGCCACCTCCACCGCCCATGCGCCCTGGTATGTGGTGCCCGCCGACAACAAGCTGCACCGCAACCTGATGGTCAACACCTTGCTCAACCACTGCCTGCTGGATATGCAGCCACAGTACCCGGTGGACTATCCGGAGCTCGTTGGTCTGCAGGTGGAATAAGCACAAGCTCCCAACGCGCAACGACCAAACAAAAGGGGCCTGCTGCAATAGCAAGGCCCCTTTGCTTTGTATGCGACCCAGTGTTTAAACTGGCACACCCACCAGGTCATGGCCCTGGCTGCGCACAATGCGCACCTTGATCAGCTCGCCGACCTTGTAGGTCTTGCTGAGCTTCTCGGGCGGCAGCAGGTGCACAACGCCATCGATCTCGGGCGCATCGGCGTAGGTGCGGGCAATACCGCCCTTCTTGCCCAGGCCGATGGCCTTGTCCACCAGCACCTGCATGGTCTGGCCCACACGGCGCTCCAGGCGCTTGGCGGAGACCTCTTCGGCCACTTCCATAAAGCGGGCGCGGCGCGCCTCGCGCACCTCAGCGGGCAGCATGCCGGGCAGCTCGTTGGCAGTCGCGCCCTCCACCGGGCTATAGGCAAAGCAGCCTGCGCGGTCAATCTCGGCCTCGCGGATAAAGTCCAGCAGGTGCTCAAACTCTTCCTCGGTCTCGCCAGGGAAGCCGGCGATAAAGGTCGAGCGGATCACCAGCTCAGGGCAGATCGCGCGCCATTCGCGGATGCGCTCGAGATTGCGCTCACCGCTGGCCGGGCGCTTCATGCGCTTGAGCACATCGGGGTGGCTGTGCTGCAGCGGCACATCGAGGTACGGCAGCACCAGGCCCTGGGCCATCAGCGGCAAAATCGCATCCACCGTCGGGTAGGGGTACACATAGTGCAGGCGCACCCAGGCGCCATGCGGCTTGGCCAGCTCGCCCAGCGCTTCGACCAGCTCCAGCATGCGGGTCTTGACCGGCTTGCCGTCCCAAAAACCGGTGCGGTACTTCACATCCACGCCATAGGCAGAGGTGTCCTGGCTGATCACCAGCAGCTCCTTGACGCCACCGGCAAACAGCGCCTTGGCTTCCTTGAGCACATCACCAATCGGGCGGCTGACCAAGTCCCCGCGCATCGAGGGGATGATGCAGAAGGTGCAGCGGTGGTTGCAGCCTTCGGAGATCTTCAGGTAGGCATAGTGCTTGGGCGTGAGCTTGATGCCCGCCTCGCCAAAGCTGCCGGGCACCAGGTCAATGAAGGGATCATGCGGCTTGGGCAGGTTGGTGTGGACCGCATCCATCACCTCTTGCGTCGCGTGGGGGCCCGTGACCGCCAGCACGCTGGGGTGCATCTGCTTGACCAGGTTGCCGCCGCCGTCACCCATCTTGGCGCCCAGGCAACCGGTGACGATCACCTTGCCGTTCTCGGCCAGCGCCTCACCAATCGTGTCCAGGCTCTCGCGCACGGCATCGTCAATAAAGCCGCAGGTGTTGACGATCACCAGATCGGCACCTTCAAAGGTCTTGGAGGTCTGGTAGCCCTCGGCGCTCAACTGCGTCAGGATCAGCTCGCTGTCGGTCAGGGCTTTGGGGCAGCCCAAACTGACGAACCCCACCTTGGGGGTTCGGTTGGCGTCGAGCGTCGCAGTGGCAGCGTGGGTATCGGTATTCATTTTTCTTGCAGGGGAACCTGGCAACTAATCTGGGCGTTATTTTAAAGCAGGCGCCCTGACAGGCTCCGTCCCTGGGGTATAGACCCGCAGGCGGGAGCCTGGAGAACGTGCATTCAGGTGGGAGATAGGCGGAAAAGCGTGGGGAAGGCTGCAGCGCCAGCGCCGAAAACAACACAACCTGGCCACACCGGGCCAGCTTGTGTTGCGGAGACTGCCAAGGCCGCCAACGCCGCCTCAGGGCTGCTCAATGCGCAGCGCATGGGCTTCCGTCTCGGTTGGCAGCTCCCAGCGGTTCAGCAGCGACTGCAGCGCCTTGTTGGACAGGGTCGAGTCCCGGCGGCTGTTACGCCGCAGCAGCTCGGCACGTGGCTGCTCCAGGTAGACCAATTCCACTTCGGCACCGTAGGCAAACAGCAGATCAAGCGTGCGCGTTCGCATCTGCAGGCTCAGATGCGTGGCGCTCCAGACAAAAGGCGCCTTCTTGCGCAGCAGTTCCCGGGCCTTGTCATGGGCAAAGTGCGCAGCGGCGCCCTCGTTCTCGCCATGCTTCAGGTCGAGCGCTTCTCTTGCATCATCGAAAGACACCACCGGCAAGCCGCGGCGGTGCTGCGCCAGCCAGCTGTCCTTTCCCGACGCGGGCAGGCCACACATCACGGTCACGCGCGATCCAGGTTCCTGAAAAAGCGCATAGTCCGGGTGGACGTCCGCGCCCCGGAAGTAGCTCAGCCTGGTGTGGGCATCCGCAAAGTGCCGAGGACTCCCGTAGCAGCCCTCTTCCCGCGCCAGTTCCCGAAAGAGTTCGATGTTGTCCAGCACCGCCTGCTGGTCCACACACACACGACCGCGCATATCCGCTTCGGCCAGAGCGGCCAAGTGGACAAGATTCACCTGCCAGGACCCCTCTCGCACAATGCGCTCGGGCGTCTTGCCAGAACGAGACCCAGCCAACGCGAAAAATGGCACTTGGTGGACTGCAATCAGGCGGCAGACCGCTTCCCGCAGGTCCAGTGGCGCACCAAAGTCCCAGAGCAGCACACGGGCCTCCACGGCACCCTTGCGGGAATGGCCAGGCTGGCCGATGGCCCCGGTCTGTGGGTCGATGACCGTGGTCCGGTATTTGGCCACATCATGCAGCAAGGCCGCGAGGAACAAGACCATGCGGTCATGCGGGCTCGCCTGCAGGTAGTCCGGCAGCGCCAGCAGCTCCTGCACCACCATTTGGGTGTGCGTCCAGACATCACCCTCGGCGTGAAATCGGGGGTCCTGCACCGTCGTTTTGGCCCGCTCCAGTACGGGGAAGGCCGCAAGACAGGCCTCATAATCCGGGGCTGCGCCCGGCGCGGGCACCAGGCCCGCAATCGTTGACCAGTTCATACACAGTCCTTTCCGGGAGAGCTTCTTCCCAATACTCGGCGGGCACCATCCGGCCCAGCTGCCCGGTTGCTTCGCGCCAAAGCTTTCAATGCATCCAGCGAGCGAATGGTGTGCAGGGACAAGTCTTCCCAGCTCACCGAAGGCTGCGGCGCATAGAGGTCCACACCTGGCGCCAGGCTATTGGCAATCATTGGCCGCTGGCTGTGGTGTGAGCCACTGTCCAAAATTGTCTGGAGAAAGTCTTGCCGGACCAGCTTGTAGCGCGCCACCACTTGGCCGTCCGCTTCCACCTTCAGATACAGGCCTTCTGCGAGGTCCGAGTTATTCGTCTGTTGCCAGCACAGCTGGGGCGGTAAACCCTCTCGTTGGACTGTGAGGTCAAACGACTGGCGCCAGGCGCGGCTCTTGGCCAGGGACGGCTGCACCAGCGCCCACAGCAAGGCGGGGTCTGTCGGCATCAGCCCCTCATACAGAACCGGCACGGACAGCACCGGTGAGCCCTGCAGCAAGGCATGGCGGCGCGGGGTCGATAGAAACTGACCCGTCTCCCGGTCCAACATGTCGAACTCATGAAAGTGGTGTGGCAACTGGTCGTAGAAAACCGAGTGCTTGGCATAGGTCCACTCGCCATAGACGACAAAGCGGTCCTCCAAGCGTTCGAGCAAGGCCGCTTCGTGGGCAGCGGCCCAGACTTTGAATAGATTGAACTGGCGCTCACTGCCGCCGCCCACCAGGTAGTGGCCTCGGGATTGCAGTAGCTGGTCGCCGGCGCCGCTAAAGGAAATGCCGGCGTTGGCGCCGTCGAGTTTTTCCTCGATGACGACGTGTTGGCCAGCCAGGGCTTTGAGGGGCACCTGGTCACTGGCATCGTCGCCCGCTTGCAAGCGCGATCCTTCCAGGTGAGGCGTGCGCGGGTATTTGAATATCGAAAGCGTGTGGGGATTCATGTTCGTTGCAGCGAGAAGCGTCTCGCTGTCCGGCAGGACAGGGAAAGCCAACGAACGTGAGGCGCAGGTCGACCGCTCTTACCCAAAAAAGGAAAGAGGTCGTCGCGCAGGGGAAGCGGGGGATTCAGCGCTCCCGCCGCCTCATGGCAGGCGTAGGGAGCTCGGAGCCAGTACCGCAGCCAGCTGTGGCGCAGACTTGCGCCGCACGAGGCTGCAAATGCAGTCGTCGGCGATTAGCGGGTGACGAACAGGCGGGACATGAAAGGCTCCGAAAAGGCAAAAATTGAAGGATTGGAAGTTATAGCATATGCAGTCGCTGCGTTCAAGAACGCAGCATCGACATCGCCCGTTTGCTCATGCCGCACGTGGCATGCACGCGTCAGACAGCGGGCGCGCAACATGGCTTGGCCCCTCCAGCTAGCGCCAAGCCATTCCCTGCATCAAGGCCGCTTGATGCCAAAAGCCGTCAGCATCTGCTCGGTCTGCTTTTGCATCTGCTCCTGCATCTGCTGGAAGAACTGCTGCGACTGCGCCTGGTAGTTGCTCGCATCGGGCATACCTGGCACGCCGGGCATCGGCATACCCAGAAAATTGCGCCACATCTCGGGCGTCGCGCCCTTCATCTGGTCGGCAAAGCGGCCTTGCATCTCCGTGAACAGCTGCACATTGCGCTCCAGGTAGGAGCCCATAAAGCCCTGCATCGCATGGCCGTAGAAGCGGATGATGTTGACCAGCATGGCCTCGGTGAACATCGGCGCGCCGCCGGCTTCCTCATCCAGAATGATCTGCAGCAGAATGCTGCGCGTCAGGTCCTCGCCGGTCTTGGCGTCCTTCACAACGATGGGCTCGTTTTGCATGACCAGGGCCTTGACCTCGGCCAGGGTGATGTAGGCAGAGGTCTGGGTGTCGTACAGACGGCGGTTGGGGTATTTCTTGACGACGCGCTCGGACGCGGTGGCTGTTCCTGGGGTGTTTTCCGGCACGCGGATCTCCTGTGTCTCTCGCCAACGGCTGGCGTTATGGGAATACCGTCCATCCTAGTCTCTGGGACGGCGGTTTTTACCTCTAAGGCAATTTTTAGATTGTAGTGATGCCTGGGGCCTGTTGCGCTGCAGCACTTACCCTTAGGCCACTAGGCGGCCCGGCCTTTGAGCCAACTGGCAAAGGCCTGCAGCGCGGGCTGGGCAGGCAGGGGCTCGGTGGCCAGCGGGGTCATCCAGTAATAGGCGCGGCTGCCGGTCAAAGGCTGCTCACAGGCGACCACGAGCTCGCCCCGGGCGAGCTCATCCTCGATCAGCATTGGCGGGATCAGCGCCACGCCCATACCGGCCGCAGCAGCGACGGCCAGCATCGAGAACAGCTCATAGCGCGGGCCATCGAGCGCATGGGGCGCCTGCACGCCAGCGGCATCAAACCATTTGCGCCAGCCGTCCGGCCGGGTGCTTTGCTGCAGCAGCGGCAGCTGGGCCAGCACTTGGGGCGATACCGTCAGGTAGGCACGGCCGCGCCCGCGCTGGGTGGCGCCCTCGAGCAGGCGCGGGCTGCAGACCGGCACGATCAGCTCGTCCATCAGCCAAGCGGCCTGCGTGCCCGGCCACTGGCGCGCCTGCTCGGCCGTGCCGGCATAGATGGCGGCATCGACCTGGCGCTCGGCAAAGGCAAAGGGCCGGGTCTGCACATCGATATGCACCACGACGCCCGGGTGCTGCTGCAAAAACTGCGGCAGGCGCGGCAGCAGCCAGCGGGTGGCAAAGGTGGGCACGGCCGCAATGCTGATCGCGCCGCCCGCGCCCTGGTGGGCCATGATGTCCAGCGTGCCGCGCTCGATGCCCTGCAACCACTGCGCCACCTGCTGGCTGTACTGGTGGCCTGCGGCCGTCAGCACCATGCCGTGGCGCGATCGCTTGAACAGCTGCACGCCCAACTGCTCTTCAAGCGCAATGATCTGGCGCGAGACGGCGCTTTGCGTCAGCGCCAGCTCCTGGGCAGCGCGGGTATAGCTTTCGTGGCGGGCGGCGGCCTCAAAGCAGGCCAGCGCCTGGGTCGATGGAATCATTCGGCGCATATCTTGTCTCCTGTGTGACGCATGCAATCACCCCTTTATTGTCTGCGACTGCACTGCGACGGCATGTGCATAAATGCGTAACGCGCATATCTGGATGATAAACAATCGTTTGCCCCTGCGCTGCGGCAGGCCTACCATGGCGGCTGTTTTGGCAGGCCCGCGCTTCTGCGCCCGGCCTGCCTTCCGATGAGCGAATACAGATCCAAGGAGCAAGACATGGCGCAATTCACCTGGGAAGACCCCTTCCACCTCGACGAGCAACTCACCGAAGACGAGCGCATGATCCGCGACGCAGCCCGCGCCTACTGCCGCGACAAGCTCGCACCGCGTGTGCAGGAGATGTTCCGCAAGGAATCGGTGGACACCAGCATCTTCCGTGAGATGGGCGAGCTGGGCCTGCTGGGCCCCACGATCCCCACCGAATACGGCGGCGCCGGCCTCAACTACGTGAGCTACGGCCTGGTGGCGCGCGAGATCGAGTACATCGACTCGGGCTACCGCTCGATGGCCTCGGTGCAGTCCTCCTTGGTGATGGTGCCGATCAACGAATTCGGCACCGAAGCGCAAAAGCAGAAGTACCTGCCCAAGCTGGCATCGGGCGAGTTCATCGGCTGCTTTGGCCTGACCGAGCCCGACCATGGCTCCGACCCTGGCAGCATGGCCACCCGCGCCTACAAGGTGGATGGCGGCTACAAGCTCAAGGGCAGCAAGATGTGGATCACCAACAGCCCCATCGCCGATGTGTTCGTGGTCTGGGCCAAGGAAGTCTCCGAAGGCGGCGCCGTCGGCCAGATCCGCGGCTTTGTGCTGGAAAAGGGCATGAAGGGCCTGTCGGCGCCTGCGATCCACGGCAAGGTGGGCCTGCGCGCTTCGATCACCGGCGAGATCGTCATGGACGATGTGTTTGTGCCCGAAGAAAACGCCTTCCCCGAAGTGCGCGGCCTGAAGGGCCCCTTCACCTGCCTGAACAGCGCCCGCTTTGGCATTGCCTGGGGTGCGATGGGTGCGGCCGAGTTCTGCTGGCACACCGCCCGCCAGTACACGATGGACCGCAAGCAGTTTGGCCGCCCACTGGCCGCCAACCAGCTGATCCAGAAAAAGCTTGCCGACATGCAGACCGAAATCACGCTGGGCCTGCAAGCGGCGCTGCGCGTGGGTCGCATGAAGGACGAGCACCAGAACGTGATCGAGATCACCTCGCTGATCAAGCGCAACAACTGCGGCAAGTCGCTGGACATTGCCCGCCTGGCCCGCGACATGATGGGCGGCAACGGCATCAGCGACGAGTTCGGTGTGGCGCGCCACCTGGTGAACCTGGAAGTGGTCAACACCTACGAAGGCACGCACGATGTGCACGCGCTGATCCTGGGCCGCGCCCAGACCGGCATCGCTGCGTTCGCCAACTAAGCACCGCCTGAGCCCTATCGCATGCAGCAGCTGCTGCATGCCCACCCACAACCCACTTCACCGCAGGCGCTGCGTGGGTGGGTTGTGGTGTTTTGTGATCGCTTAACCACCCCCTTGCCGGATGCGAATGGCGCCGCCCTGAGGCCGCACGTACCATCGGCGAGTTTTGCAGAAATTTCTTGCTGCAGCGCCTGTTGCACATGCATGGGCAGCTATCAAATTTGGAGACACCATGACCGCAAGCATCGCGCCGCTGGACGGCATCAAAGTTCTGGATCTGTCGCGGGTGCTGGCCGGCCCCTGGTGCGCACAGATGCTGGGTGACCTGGGCGCCGAGGTGATCAAGGTCGAGCGCCCCGAGGCTGGCGACGACACGCGCCACTGGGGCCCTCCCTACCTGCACACCGATGACGGCGCCAAGACCGAGCAGGCCAGCTACTACACCTGCTGCAACCGCAACAAGCGCAGCATCACCATCGACATGGCCTCGCCCCAGGGCCAGGCGCTGATCATCGAGCTGGCCAAGGATGCCGACATCCTCGTCGAGAACTTCAAGGTGGGCGGCCTCAAGGGCTATGGCCTGGACTATGAAAGCCTGCGCAAGATCAACCCGCGCCTCATTTACTGCTCGGTCACCGGCTTTGGCCAGACCGGCCCCTACGCGCCCCGCGCCGGCTACGACCTGATGGTGCAGGCGATGAGCGGCATGATGAGCATCACCGGCCACCCCGATGGCGAGCCCGGTGGCGGCCCGCTCAAGGTGGGCGTTGCGGTCACTGATGTGTTCACCGGCATTTATTCCTGCTGCTCGATCCTGGCCGCGCTGCAGGCCCGCCACCAGACCGGCGAAGGCCAGCACATCGACATGGCGCTGCTGGATGTGGGCATGGCCGTGCTGGCCAACCAGGCGGTGGGCTATTTGAATGCAGACGATATTCCGCAGCGCGCAGGCAATATCCACCCCAGCGTCGGCCCCTACCAGGACTTTCCCAGCAAGGACGGCAATGTGCTGCTGGCCATTGGCAACGACGGCCAGTTCGCCCGCTTTTGCGCCGCGACCGGCAACGAGGCCTGGGCGCAGGACCCGCGCTTTACCCGCAACTCGGGCCGCATCATCCACCGCAAGGATTTGCAGGAGTTGATGTACCCGCTGATGAAGACCCGCACCACCGCCGAATGGATTGCGCTGCTCGAAGACAAGGCCGTCCCCTGCGGCCCCATCAACAACATCGCCCAGGCCTTTGAGGATGAGCAGGTGATTGCACGCGGCCTGCATGTGCAGATCCCGCGCGACGCTGGCGACCAGATCGGCAGCATCAGCACCGTCGCCAGCCCCATGCGGCTGACTGCTACGCCGCCGGTGGTGCGCCGCCCGCCCCCCGCGATGGGCCAGCATACCGACGAGATCCTGGCCGAGCTGGGCCGCTCGCCCGCGCAGATTGCGCAGCTGCACAGCGAAGGCGTGGTCTGAGGCGGGGCGCTATCGCCATGTACCCAGGGCCGCTGTTGCGGCCCTTTTGGTTATTGGCGTAGCGCTCAATCAAACAGCCCCAGGCTGCTGCCATCGCCCAGCGCTGCGCCCTCCCACTCCAGCAGTTGCAGCTTGGTGCGCGTGCCGCCATTGGCCGAGAAGCCGCCGCCCGCGCCTTGCGCCGCCAGGATGCGGTGGCAGGGCACCACCGGCGCAAAAGGGTTGGCGCCCAATGCCTGGCCCACGGCACGCGCCAAGCCCTTGCCACCCAGGTCCTGCGCCAGGTCGCCATAGCTGCGCGTCTGGCCCGGCTCAATGGCCAGTGCCAGCTGGTAGACTGCCCGCGAAAAATCCGGCACGCCATGCCAGTCCAGCACCACATCATCGAGCAGCGGCAGGCCGCTGCGCGCAGACCAGCGGTTCAGGGTCAGCAGGCTGCGCAAATCACCCAGCACCGGGGCGGGTGCATCGGGCCAGGGCGCACTGTCATCCGGGTCGGAGCCACCCTCGCGCCCAGCCAATAGCCACTGCACGCCGGCCACCGCCTGCAAGGCCTGCGCACTCAAATCACCCGGCACCTGGACCTGCGGCCACAGGCCCTCTCGGCGCTGGCGTGCGTGCTCGAGCAGGCGCATCTGGGTGGCTTCTAGGCTGGGCTCGGGCAGCCGCAGCGCCACCACGGCCTGCGCACCCCAGGCAATGCCGCAAACACCCAGCCGGGTGCGGAACAAGGCATGGCCGGTCTGTGCACGGTCCCAGCCTTCGCGGGGCACAGTAGGAGAGGATACGGGGGCGGTATGCATGCCTGCATCTTGCCCCAGTTTGCGCAGCCCCCACCAGGCCCAGTGCCGCAGTGCCACTGTCAGTCTTTGCCGGCCAGGCGGCACCGGCCCACAGGCTGACAGCACAATCGGCCAGGTGTTCCACAATAAGAAGCGCCCCATGACCGACACCCTGCACGCCCAGCACACCGCCATCCTGCGCGAGGTGCTAGCCAGCGCCCACCGCAACCGCCATCTGCAAAAAGGCCGCCCCTTTGCCGCAGCGATTGCCGATGATGCGGGCAGCATCCTGGGCCGGGGCGTGAACACCATCAGCCAGACGCAGGACATGACGGGCCACGCCGAGATGGAAGCCATCCGCGACTGCTGCCACCAGCGCCAGCTGCCGCACCTGCAGGGGCTGACGGTCTATGCCTCCGGCCACCCCTGCCCCATGTGCCTGGCCGCAATCGTGGCGGGCCAGGCCAAGCAGGTGTTTTTTGCGTTTGACAATGCCGATGCGGCGCCTTACGGGCTGTCGAGCGAAGGCGTCTACCAGCGCCTGGGCTTGCAGCTGCAACCGCCGCCGCTGCCCATCCAGCGGCTGGATCTGGGCATCAGCGCAGCGCAGCTCTATGGCGATGCGCCCTGGCCCAGCGCAGACTAAAAATCACAGCAAACCGCCTTCGCGCTTTGCGTTGGCTTTACGTCTGCCCTTTATGATCGGGCAGTTTTTTTGGCGGCCATGCCGCCCTTCTTGCCGCTTGCATGACCCCGCTCCCTACCCAGCCCCCTGCCGTTGACCGCCAAGCCCTGCGCTGGATTGCAGCGCTGTTTGTGCTGGTCATGGCCAGCCGCCTGCTGGCCTCGCACGGGGTGTCCTGGGACCAGAACGAGCAGCTGGTCTGGTCGCAGCAACTGGCACTGGGCTACGGGCCCCAGCCGCCGCTCTACACCTGGCTGCAATGGGCCCTGGTGGGGGTGCTCGGCCCCAGCACCGTCGCCGTGGTGCTGCTCAAAAACAGCCTGATTGCGCTGAGCTTTGTCTTTATGCTGCTGGCCGCGCGCGAGGTGCTGCCTGCCCGCCAGGCCTGGCCGGCCGCTGCCGGCATGGCCTGGCTTCCCGGCATTGCCTGGCAGTTGCTGCGCGACCAGACCCACACGGTGATGCTGACCTGCGCGATCTGCGCGACCTGGTGGTTGCTGCTGCGCCAGCTGCGCCAGCCGCGACCGCTGGGCTTTGTCTACCTGGGCCTGGTCGTGGCCTGGGGCATGCTCTCCAAATACAGCTACCTGCTGGTGGCCGTGACCTTGCTGCTGGCCTGCCTGAGCTTGGGCAGCACGCGCCGTGCGCTGCTCTCGCGCGGCTGGTGGCTCACGCCGCTGATCAGCATCGCGCTGGTGGCCCCGCATGCCTGGTGGGTGCTGGAGCATTGGCAAGCGGCCAGCGGCGCCACGCTGGACAAGCTGCACCCGGCAGAAACCAGCTCCTACCTCAGCGGCCTGGCCCAGGGCCTGCGCGATCTGCTGGCCTTTTTGCTGCTGGCCGTGCTGCCCTGGCTGCTGATGGCACGCTGGACCAGTGGGCGCTTTTGGCAGCAGCCCGCTGCGGCCAACGGCGCCGTCCATACCAGTCCCACGCCTGACTGGCTGGTGCCGCTGCTGGGCCGCTATATGGCGCTGGTGGCGGGGTCGCTCGCGCTGATGGCGCTGGCCGGCGCGGCCAAGTTCGATGGCCGCTGGATCCAGCCGCTGCTGCTGATTTTTCCGCTCTATATGCTGGCCCGCTGCCCGGCGCTTGCCGCATCGGACAAAAGCCGCCAGCGCTACCTGCTGGCCTGCCTGGGCATGCTGGTGCTGGTGTGGTCGCTGGCCTTGCTGGCGCCGCTGCGCGATGCCAAGCGCGGCAAGGGTGACCGCCTCAATTGGCAGCTGGACCTGATCGCCCAGACCTTGCGCCAGGCAGGCTACCAGGGCCAAGGCATGGTGCTCGCCGAGCACCACACCACTGGCGGCGTGATGCGCATTCTGTTTCCGCAGGCCCAGATCGTGGTCTGCGATGCGGACGAGCCGGGCTTTCATAAGGATTGCGCCTGGCAGGCCGCCGAAAGCGCGCGCCGCCAGCAGTTGCCCTGGCTGCAAATCTCCACCGAGGACCCGGCGCCCGATGCCTGGTGGTGGGCGGCCTGGCCGGTCGATACCATGCTGCAGGTGCAGGAGACCGAACTGCCCTACCGCTGGACCGACCCGGCACGTGCGCAGATGCAGATGAACTTTGTGGTGTCTCCAGCGGGCAGATAAACACTGCCCGGCGCCACTAAGATGCGGTCATCTCCCTCGCCGCCGAGACCATGACCGCCATCTCCGACACCGCCGCCAACGCGCAAGAACACTGGATCGGCCTGCCCCAGCAGGGCCGGCTGTATGCCAAAACCTGGACCCCGAGCACCGCACATAAAGCGCCGCTGGTGCTGATGCATGACTCACTGGGGTCGGTCGCGCTATGGCGCGATTTTCCGGCGCAGCTGGCCCAGGCCACGGGCCGGCAGGTGATCGCCTATGACCGCCTGGGCTTTGGCCAGTCCGACGCGCGCGGCGACACGCTGGCACCACAGTTTGTCGGCGAAGAAGCGGAGATTTACTTTCCCATTGTGCGCCAGCATCTGGGGCTCACGCGCTTTGCCTTGTTTGGCCACAGCGTGGGCGGCGGCATGGGCATCGCCATTGCGGCTGGCGCGGGCCAGGACTGCACGGCGCTGGTCACCATCGCCGCCCAGGCCTTTGTCGAAGACCGCACGCGGGCGGGCATTGTCGAGGCCCGTGCGCTGTTCCAGGACGCGGCGCAATTGGAGCGCCTGGCCAGGTACCACGGCAGCAAGGCGCGCTGGGTGGTGGATGCCTGGACGGAAACCTGGCTCAGCCCCGCGTTTAGCGGTTGGAGCGTGGACGCCTGGCTGCCCCGCCTGCAATGCCCCCTGCTCGCCATCCATGGCGAGCTCGATGAATACGGCAGCACCGCGCACCCTGAACGCATTGCCCGCCAGGCGGGGGCTGGCGGCCAGACCGCCATCATCGCCGGCGCCCACCATGTGCCGCATCGCGAAATGGCCGAGCAGGTGCTCGGCCGGGTGCAGACATTTCTGGCGCAGGCGGACTGAGTCCCCGGTCTGCGCCAGCAGGCCTGTTCTTTTAATAGGCGACCGTAAAGCGCGCCTTGCTGTGCAGATGCTGCTCCAGCGCATCGACCAGGGCCACGGCCAAATCCGCTGCCGAGATATCGCCAGGGCTGCCATCGGCCTGCCACAGCGGCTCATCCTTGCCGGTGCGGTATTGGCCGGTGCGGCCCTGGCTTTGTGCAGCCGATCCGCCATGGAAGCCCACGGGCGGGCTCAGCACGGTCCAGTCCAGGGCTGTCTCTTTTTGCAGCGCGGTATACATGTCGCGGGCCGCACTGGCACCAGGCTTGATCGCAGCGGGGAACTCGGGCGAATCCACCAACTGCTGGCCGTTCACATACAGGCTGCCCGCACCGCCCACCACCAGGTAGCGGGCCACGCCAGCTGCGCGGGTGCCGGCCTCGATGGCGCGCGAGCCCTGGAGGAAATCCTCGTAGATATTCGGGTTGGTCCAGCCTGCGTTGTAGGCCGACAGTACCGCGTCGCTGCCCGTAGCGGCCTTTTGCACCACGGCCGCATCCATCACATCGCCCTGCAGCACCTGCAGGTGCGGGCGGGGCGCCAGCTTGGCGGGGTCGCGCACCAGGGCCACCACGTCGTGGCCGCGTTGCAGCAATTCATCGAGCAATGCGGCGCCTACAAAACCGGTCGATCCAATCAGGGTGACTTTCATCGTATTTCCTTTGCATGAACATCGGCGGGCAGCCTTTGCGCCACGCCATGACCACACTGTAGGGCTGGGGAGCTGATTTGATAATCCCTCTATTTGAAGCAATTCTTTGAAGCTGTGCTTCATAATCAGCCGATGGAAGACCTCAAGCGCATGGCTATTTTTGCCACCGTGGTCGAGCAAGGCTCGATGACGGCTGCTGCACGCATTTTGGGCATGAGTGCTTCGGCCGTCAGCCAGCAGGTGCGGCAGCTGGAAGCCCAGGCAGGCCTGCCGCTGATGCACCGCACGACGCGCAGGCTCAGCCTGACCGACGCCGGGCAGCGCTTTTATGCGCAGTGCGCAGTGATGCTGCAGGCCGCACGCCAGGCCCGCGCCGAGCTCGATGCCGAGCGCGACGAACCCGTGGGCGAGCTGCGCATTGCCGCCGTGCTGGGCCTGGCCGCACCGCTGGGCCGGGCGCTGGCTCCGTTGCTGCATGCCCATCCGCAGCTGCGCCTGCAACTGCTGCTCGATGATTCGCACAGCGATTTGGTCGCAGAGCGGGTGGACATCGCCATTCGCCTGGGCGAGCTGCCCGACTCCCACTGGGTCGCGCGCACGCTGGGCACCCTGCCCTGGTGGATATGCGCCGCCCCGGCGCTGGCGCAAGGCAGGCCTTGGCCGAGCAACCCGCAGGCCCTGCAAGCCTGGCCCTGGATGGCGCGCAATATCGGCACAACCAACAACAACAACAACAACAACAACAACAACACCAGCATGCAGCTGCAGCACCGCCACAGTGGCGAGCTGGTGGTGCTGCACACCACGCCACGCATCATCAGCAACCAGCAGTACGCGCTGCAGCAGCTGTGCAGCGAGGGGCTGGGTCTCGCCCGCCTGTTCTCGCTCGAGGTGGCCGACCAGGTGCACAGCGGTCAGCTGCTGCGCCTGCTGCCCGACTGGGATTGCGGCAGCCTGCGCATCTCTGCGCTGACCCCCGAGCGCCAGGCGCTGCCTGCGCGGGTGCGGCTAGCGCTGGCCGCGCTGCAAGCCCACTTTGCGCCGCTGGCACTGTCCTGACCCCAAGCGCTGCACCAGCCCAGCGCTGGACTGGGCTGGACTGGCACAAGTGAGGGCTTGCACGCCGCTGTGGCCAAAAAAGAACGTGAGGAGCAGCGGTGGTTTTGCCAAATAAGCAAGAATCCGCTTTGGTGGTCGGTGTACTGCCTTGGTCCTGTGAAGGTATTGATGGTCTCTTCGCAACGAAACCATGAATACCTTCCTATCGCCGCGTTATCCGCGTGGCCTATTAAACCGCCGTGTTATCCGGACGGCGGTGGCTTTGAGAACGTGTTTATGATCTCTACGCAGCCGCGTTGGAGTGCAATCGGGATGAGTTCGAAGGGGTGGAACGCAGCTTGCACCGGGGTGCAAGCAAGAGCCAGCGCGCAGAAATCGCCCGATTTCACTCCAACCCGTAGGGACAGTGGCTTTGCGGGCGCCCGGCTAGGGCCGCCCGGGCAGGGGCGGTCTGTGTCGTTGCAAATCCTCGCAATAGCATGGCTATTGCTGCGGTGTTGCGCCTCGCATCCCATCCCGCAAAACCACAGTCGCGGCGCGAGGAGATCCTAAACACGTTCTTAAAACGGAAGCTCTATGACCCACTCTACCGCACGCCGCTCGGCGCTGCGTGGCCTGTCGCTGGCCGCGCTGACCCTCTCCAGCCTGGCAACTTTCAGCGCCCATGCAGACACCCCTGCGGTGCTGCGCGTATCGGCCATCCCAGACGAAGCGCCGACGGAGCTGCAGCGCAAGTTCAAGCCGCTGGGCGAGTACCTGTCGCAGGCCACGGGCATGCAGGTGGTGTTCACGCCGGTGTCCGACTATGCGGCCGTGGTCGAATCCCTGGCCACCAAGAAGCTGGACCTGGCCTGGCTGGGCGGCTTTACCTATGTGCAGGCCAAGATCCGCACCAACGGCACGGCGATCCCGATCGTGCAGCGCGCCGAAGACGCAGTCTTCACCAGCAAGTTCATCACCGCCGACCCCAGCATCCAGACGCTGGCTGACTTGAAGGGAAAGACCTTTGCGTTTGGCGCGCCCTCGTCCACCTCGGGCAGCCTGATGCCACGCTACTTTCTGCTGCAAGACGGCCTGAACCCGGAAAAGGATTTCAAGACCGTGGCTTACTCGGGCGCGCATGATGCGACCGTGGCCTTTGTGGCGGCCGGCAAGGCAGAGGCCGGTGTGCTCAACACATCGGTCTGGGACAAGCTGGTCGAGACCAAGAAGGTCGACACCAGCAAGGTGCGCGTGTTTGCCACCACCCCCACCTACTTTGACTACAACTGGACCGTGCGCGGCGACCTGGACCCAGCCATCACCAAGAAGCTGACCGATGCCTTCCTGGCGCTGGACCCAGCCAAGCCCGAGCACAAGGCCATCATGGATTTGCAGCGCGCCTCCAAGTTCATCCCGACCAAGCCCGAGAACTATGCCGGCACCGAAGCGGCCGCCAAGTCCGCCGGCCTGCTCAAGTAAGTGGCCGCCTGGCATGGGCGCTGGTGCAGTGCCCATGCCGCCTCTGCGGCGTTTTTCCAGCATTTGATCCATGAGCTTTGTGCTTGACGATGTGGGCCTGACCCACACCAATGGTTTTGTCGCGCTCTCGGGCATCGGCCTGTCTGCGGCCCAGGGCGAGAGCATTGCGCTGATCGGCCCGTCCGGCGCGGGCAAGACCTCGCTCTTGACGGTGATCGGCACGGCCCACCTGCCCAGCAGCGGCAGCATGCAGGTGCTGGGCCAGGCCTTGCCCAGCGCGCCTGCCAGCCCCAGGGCGCGCCAGCTCAAGGCGCTGCGCAGCCTCATCGGCACCGTGCACCAGAGCGCCCCGATTGCGCTGCGCCAGCGCGTGGTCACCGCCGTGCTCGCCGGCCGCCTGGGCCAGTGGCCGCTGTGGAAGGCGCTGGCGTCGCTCGCTTACCCGCAAGACATGGCCGGTGCCCGCGAGGCGCTGGCCCGCGTGCAGCTGGAGGACAAGCTCTTTGCGCGCTGCGACCAGCTCTCGGGCGGCCAGCTCCAGCGCGTGGGCATTGCCCGCGTGCTCTACCAGCAGGCCCGGTTGATCCTGGCCGATGAGCCGGTCTCGGCGCTCGACCCCGCGCTGTCGCTCGCCACCGTGCAGCTGCTGGTGCAAGAGGCCGCCGCGCGCCAAGCCACCTTGGTGGCCAGCCTGCATGCGGTGGACCTGGCGCTCAGCTGCTTTGCACGCATTGTCGGTATCCGCGATGGCCGGATTGCCTTTGACCTGCCCGCCGCGCAGGTGAGCCAGGCACAACTCCAGGCCTTGTACGCCCATGCCGATGGCAGTGCGGCTGCGCTACCCACCTTGGGCAGCATGGCCACTGCCGCGCCGCAGGTGGCAGCCAGCCCGGCGGCTGACGTGATCA
Source organism: Comamonas sp. JNW (assembly GCF_003105075.1). NCBI lineage: Bacteria > Pseudomonadati > Pseudomonadota > Betaproteobacteria > Burkholderiales > Comamonadaceae > Comamonas > Comamonas sp. JNW. The sequence continues at coordinate 81,413 of NZ_QETI01000015.1, read as the reverse complement.
CATGCCGCTGATGCCAGCTGCTGCCACCCACACGCACCGCCGCGACCCGGCAGCGCGTGGGCGCCTTATCGCGCTGCTGCTGGCGCTGCTGGTGCTGTGGCCCATGCTGCAGACCTCGGGCTTTTCACTGGCGCCGTTTTTTGACAGCAACAACCTCAAAGTGGTCGGCGGCTTTCTGGCCCAGTTTCTGCCGCCCGAAACCCGCCCGGAGTTTCTAGGCTACCTGGGCCAGGCCAGCTTGGAGACGCTGGCCATTGCCACCGCCGGCATGGCGCTGGCGCTGGTTTTGGCGCTGCCGCTGTCCTATCTGGCGAGCGGCGCTGCGCGCGAAAAGGTCAGCCTCAACCCGATCACCCGCAGCGTACTGACCATTTTGCGCGGTGTGCCCGAGCTGGTCTGGGCGCTGGTGTTTGTGCGGGTGTTTGGCCTGGGCCCCGCCGCTGGCGTGCTGGCCCTGGGCCTGACCTATGGCGGCATGCTGGCCAAGGTCTATGCCGAGATTCTCGAATCGGCCGACCCGGCGCCAGCCCGCGCACTGCGCGCGAGCGGCGCAGGCCGCTTGCAGGCCTTGCTCTACGGCGCGCTGCCGCAAGCGGCGCGCGAGCTGACCTCGTACACCGTCTACCGCTGGGAATGCGCAATCCGCGCCTCGGTCGTCATGGGCTTTGTGGGTGCCGGTGGCCTGGGCCAGCTGATGGACCAGGCGATGAAGATGCTCAATGGCGGCGAGGTCGCCAGCATCTTGCTGGCCTTTATGGTGCTGGTGGCGCTGGCCGATTTGCTGTCCTGGTGGCTGCGCCGCGCACTCGATACGCCACCAGCAGCCCGCGCCCTTCCCTTTGGCTGGCGCAGTGCGGCGCTGCTGCTGCTCGGCGCTGCTGGTCTGTGGGCTAGCTTCTGGCTGCTCAACATCGATTGGTCTGCGCTCTTCAGCCGGGATGCTGTGCAGTCGATGGGCAGCTTTGTGGCCGGCTTTTTCTCGCCCGACCTGAGCGCCGCCTGGCTGCGCAAGGTGGCCCAGGGCGTGTGGGAGACCTTGGCCATCTCCGTCATCGGCAGCCTGCTGGCGGCAATGGCCGGGCTGCTGCTGGCCTTGCCGCGCTGGCGCACGCCCTGGAACGCGCTGCTCAACCTGCTGCGCTCGGTGCCCGAGCTGGTCTGGGCGACGATCACCGTGCTGGCCGTGGGCCTGGGCCCGTTTGCGGGCGCCTTGGCGCTGGCCTTGCACACGGCTGGGGTGCTGGGCCGGCTCTATGCCGAGGCCTTGCAGAACACGCCCGCAGCCCCTGCCCGGGCGCTGCGCCTGGCCGGCAGCAGCCGCCTGCTGGCCTTTTGCTATGGCACGCTGCCAGCGGCCGCGCCGCAGCTGCTGGCCTACACCCTGTACCGCTGGGAGATGAACATCCGCATGGCGGCCATCCTTGGCTTTGTCGGCGCTGGCGGCCTGGGCCAGCTGCTGTATTTCGAACTCTCGCTGTTCCATTACGCGCAGGCCAGCACCGTCATCATCGCCATGCTGCTTTTGAGCATGGCGGTGGACTGGAGCAGTGCTGCACTGCGCCGCGCAATGCGCTAACCACGATCTTGGATGTCTCCCTCCACCCGCAAAACCTGGCAGCTGCTGATCCGCAGACTGCATCTGTATATCGGCCTGCTGGTCGCACCGTTCATCGTCGTGGCCGCCGCGACCGGCCTGCTATATGCACTGACGCCCCAACTGGAAAACCAGCTCTACCGCAGCGCGCTGCAGGCCGAATCGGTACCTGGCGCCCAGGCGCAGCTGCTATCCGCTCAGGTGCAAGCCGCCTTACAGTCCTTGCCCACTCCGGCAGCCGTGGTCGCTGTGCGCCCGGCGCCCGATGCGCGTAGCAGCACCCGCGTGATGGTGGCCGATGCGGCGCTGGGCCCCTCCGAGTACCGCAGCCTCTTTGTCAATCCCTATACACTGGCGCTGCAAGGCGACCTGACGGTCTATGGCACCAGCGGCGTGCTGCCGCTGCGCAAGCAGCTCGATCTGCTGCACCGCCAGTTGCTGATGGGCGAATGGGGCCGCACCTACAGTGAGCTGGCAGCATCCTGGCTGTGGGTGGCTGCGCTGGGCGGTGTGGCACTGTGGTGGCTGTCGCGCCCGCAGCGGGCCGGCGCCCAGGTGACTCATCCTCCGCTGCGCCGCTGGCACCATGGGCTGGGCCTGTGGCTGCTGGTGGGCCTGCTGTTCCTGTCGGCCACGGGACTGACCTGGTCGCGCTGGGCCGGCGGCCATTTTGGCCAGGCGCTGCAGCAGATGGGCTGGCAAACGCCACGCCTGAACACCAGCTTGGACACAGCAAACCATGGCACGCATGCGCACCAGCACGCGGCCGACCCGCATGCGGACCATGCCGAGCACCAGACCGCCCCGATGGCGCCAGCCGATAGGCTGCCTATGCCCGAAGACTTTGGTACCGCCTTGGCGCTCGCCCGCCAGCACGGCCTGGCATCGGCGAAGCTGGAGATCCGGCCCCCGGCCGCCGCCAACAAGGCCTGGACGGTGACCGAAATCAACCGCTCCTGGCCCACCGAAGTGGATGCGCTGGCGATCGACCTGGCGAACGGCCAGGTGCTGGACCACAAGCGCTTTAGCGACTACCCACTCGCCTCCAAGCTGACACGCTGGGGCATTGACCTGCACATGGGCAGCTGGGGTGTTTTGAACCAGGCGGTGCTGGTGCTGCTGGGCGCCGGCATTGTCGCAATGGCAGTGACTGGCTGGCTGCAATGGCGCAAGCGCCCGGGCCGCAGCCGCGAGTGGCTGCATGGCCAGCTGACCTTGGTCCACCAATGGCGCCAGTTGCCGCGTGTTTCAGCGTTGGCTCTGTTGCTGGTGGCAGTCGCCTTGGGCTGGCTGCTGCCGGTGCTGGGCTGCAGCCTGTTGGCACTGCTGGCGCTGGATGCCTGGATCTACCTGCGCCGATCGCCCCAAGCCACAAAACGGTAAGCCCAAAAAAATGCCCGGCACACAGGTGGTGCCGGGCAGGTGGATGGTGCTAGGGACGCTCCTTCGCTGGCCAGTTAGTGCGGCACAATGCGCGCCTCCGCCCCTGCGGGGGCAAAGCTGCTGCGCCACTTCCAGCCGGCAAAGGCACACCACAGCACCCCCAGCACGGCAATGCTGCCGCCCACGGGGCCCAGGTAGTGCAGTCCGGCATGCATGCCCACCTGGCTGCCCAGCAAGGCGCCCGCGCCAATGCCGATATTGAAAATGCCCGAGAACAGCGACATGCCCACATCGGTGGCGTCCGAGGCCAGGCGCAGCACCTTGGCCTGCAGCGGCAGCACCATGCACAGCATGACGACACCCCACACGGCGCAGACCAGGTAGAGCGCAGGCGGCCAGCGCGTGCTGGGCAGCAAAAGCCACAGGCAGGCTGTCAGCACCGCCATCGCACCGAGCAAAAAGCCGCGCGGCCAGCGCATGCCAAAGCTGCTGAACAGGATGCTGCCCACGATGCCCATGCCGCCGTACAGCAGCAGCACCCAGGTGGTGACCTGGTTATTGAGCCCCGCCTCACGCTGGATCAGTGGCTCGATATAGCTGTAGACGGTGAACTGGGCCGTCACCATCAGGATCAGCAAGGCATAGGTGGCAGACAGCGCCGGGCGCTTGAACAGCACCGGAATGCTGCGCAGCGAGCCGGCATTCTCGCTGGGCAGCAGCGGCAGCATGCGCCACAGCACCAGCATGACGGCCAGCGCCAGCACGCCGATGATGCCAAAGGTCGTGCGCCAGCCCAGCGCCTCACCCACCATGCGGCCCAAAGGCACGCCCAGCACCATGGCCAAGGTAGTGCCGGTGGCCAGCAGGCCCAGTGCCTGCGGGCGCTTGTCCTGCGGCGCAATGCGCACGGCCAGCGATGCGGTGATCGACCAGAACACGGCATGCGCCAGCGCAATGCCCATGCGGCTGATCAGCAAGGTGGCATAGTTCCAGGCCACGGCCGACAGGCCATGGCTCAGGATGAAGAGCGCAAACACGCCCATCAGCAGCTTGCGGCGCTCGACATTCTTGGTCATCAGCATGCAGGGCAGCGACGTCAATGCCACGATCCAGGCATAGATGGTCAGCATCAGGCCCACCTGCTCGGTGCCCATGCCAAAGCTGCCACCAATGTCGCTGAGCAGGCCCACCGGCACAAACTCGGTGGTGTTGAAAACAAAGGCGCCCATGGCCAGGGCGATCACGCCGAGCCAGGCCTGGCGGCGGGTCAAAGATGCGGAATCGGTCATTGCAATAAAAAAAGCCGCAACTCCAAAGCGGAGAGCGGCTCGCCAGTGTGCCAAAAAATATTTAGCTGCCCAAGAAACTCAGGGAAAACCCTTTAGTGCAGGTTGTGGGCGCCTGTCAGGCTGCCAGCGTTTGGGGTTGCAGCTGTTGCAATTGCTGCGCTTCCAGCTTGCGGTGCAGTTGCACGGTGGCCGCGCAGGCGCGGGCCAGCTCGGCGCCCTTTTTCACAAAATGCTGGTGGAAGAAGTCATGGTGCTCCTGCGAGTCATGGAAGTCGCGCGGCGTCAGCACGGCCGAGAACACCGGCACGCAGGTGTCCAGCTGCACGCGCATCAGGCCATCGATCACGGCCGTGGTCACAAACTCATGGCGGTAGATGCCGCCGTTGACCACCAGGCCGCAGGCCATCAGACCGGCGTACTGGCCGCTTTGGGCCAGTCGCTTGAGCAGCAGCGGGATCTCGAAGGCACCGGGCACATCGTAGAGGTCGATCTGGTCAGCGGGCCAGCCTTGCTGGGCCAACTCGGCGAGGGCGGCATCGCGCGCCTGGTGCACGATGTCCGAATGCCATTGCGCGCTGACAATCGCCAGACGTGCGGCCTTGGTGATGGAGTGGGAAATGCTGGAATGCTGATTCATGGTTTTGCTGTCCTTCAATGACCTGAATCAGGGCGCGCGCAAGCCCATGGCAGCACTGCGCGCACCGGCGCAGGGCAGCTATCAGCTTTGCGCGATTCTCTTTCATCCGGACTGTGACCGTCGGCTCTGGCATCGCACCAGATCTGCTGACCTTGCCCGGCCGTAGGCCTTGCAAGCGCTCGCGGGCTCCTGGCTCCTCAAAGCCAGATACCGCCGGTGGGGAATTGCACCCCGCCCTGAGAATAACGCTGAGCCGCTGCCGGCAAGGCCCGGAATGGACCCAGCCTGCTGCAGCTCGCCGGCCGATTGTAGAGGGGCTGCGATACAAACACCGTCACCCAGGTTTTTGATGCGCAGGTAACTTGTTATGCGTCTAGTATTACCGCTTTAGCCTGCCCGCCTCCACTAAGGCGCCAGCGCTCTACACTGCGGTACCTACGCGCCCCTCATCCCCCATCCCCACCATGGCCCCGCTGAACTTCGTGCTCTCTCACATCCCCAGCCCACAAGGCCCCATCTTGCTGCTCTGCGACGAGCAGCAGCGCCTGCGGGCGCTGGACTGGCAGGGCTATGAAGCGCGCATGGCGCTGCTGATGCGCCGCCAGTACCCGCGCGATGCCGTGCAGATGCACAGCAGCGCGGCAGCGCCAGCGCCGGTGGCAGATGCCCTGGCCGCGTATTTTGATGGCGAGCTGCGGGCGCTCGATCGCCTGGCGTTGGCACTGGGCGGCACCGATTTCCAACGCCAGGTCTGGACGGCATTGCGCGCCATCCCGGCGGGCAGCACACGCAGCTATGCCAGCCTGGCCACGCAGATCGGGCGGCCGGCCGCAGTGCGTGCGCTGGGCATGGCCAATGGCGCCAATCCCATCAGCATCGTGCTGCCCTGCCACCGGGTCATCGGCAGCGATGCCTCGCTCACCGGCTACGCAGGCGGCCTGGCGCGCAAGCAGTGGCTGCTGGCGCATGAAGCGAGGCACAGCAAAAAGCCCGCCTAGGCGGGCTCGGGGGCTTGGGATCGGCACCCTTGCAGGTCCCCAGAGCCAGCGGCAGCTTACTCGCCGATAGGCGTCTTCTTGCCATCGATGTAGTGGCTCAGCGTGTACAGAGGCACCTTCAGCTCGCCGTTTTCCTGGAAGGCAATCTTCGCGGTCACGCCGTTGTACTCGGACTTGCGCAGCTCGGGCAGGTACTTCTTGGGATCGGTGGAATCGGCACGCTTCATCGCGTCAACGATCAGCATGGTCGCGTCGTAGAAGTAAGGGCTGTAGACCTGGAACACGCCAGGGTTCTTGGCGTCGTAGCGCTTCTTCCATTCGGTGCCGCCAGGCATCTTGGCCAGCGATGCACCGCCGTCGGCGCAGACCACATTGCCCAAGGTCTTGGTGCCCGTAGCCAGCTTGGCCAGCTCGGCCGTGCAGATGCCGTCGCCGCCGAAGAACTTCACATTGGTCATGCCCAGCTGCACCATCTGGCGCAGCATGGGGCCCGCTTGCGCATCCATGCCGCCGTAGAAGATCGCATCGGGCTTCTTGGCCTTGATGGAGGTCAGGATGGCCATGAAGTCGGTGGCCTTGTCGTTGGTGAACTCCGACGCCACGATGTTCACACCCTTGGCGCCCGCATCCTTCTTGAACACATTGGCCAGGCCTTGGCCGTAGGCGGTGCGGTCATCGATCACGGCCACGTTCTTGAGCTTCAAGGTATCGGCCGCATAGCCAGCCAGTGCAGCGCCCAGCGCGTTGTCGTTGGCAATGATGCGGAAGACGCCGGGGTAGCCGGGGCGGGTCAGCTCAGGGTTGGTGGCCGCGCCGGTGATGAAAGGCACACCGCAGTCATTGAAGATCTTGGACGAGGGAATCGCCACACCCGAGTTCAGAATACCGGCGACCGCAGCGACCTTGTCATCGCAAAGCTTTTGCGCAGCGGCGGTGCCTTGCTTGGGGTCCGCCGCATCGTCTTCGGCCACCACTTCGAACTTGATCTTCTTGCCCCCGATGGTCACACCCTGGGTGTTGAGGTCTTCCACGGCAAAGCGCACGCCCGTGACGTTGTCCTTGCCATAGTGCGCCTGAGGTCCGGACAGCGGACTCATCGTACCGATCTTCACCACCTCCTGTGCGTTGGCAGCTACCGCCACACCTGCCACCAGCATGGCCACTGCGGCCTTGATACTTTTATCCATTGCGTCGTACTCCATCAAAAGCGTCTGTTAAGCGCCACCGGTACCGGCGTGTGCCGCCTCGCCCACTTGTAATGGGGGCAGCACACCTAGTACATCATCGAACTCGATAGCGTGAGTGAGATTTTTTATCTACCTGGGCCTACGACGGTATTAGGACAAGTCCTGTAAAAATAGCGACACAGTGGGTTTGAAATCGCATATAAGCGCCAGCGTGCAACACATTCCAGCGATTGCTGCATTGCATCAATCGACAGGCTGTGGCCGGTAATGAACCAAATTTCTCGATACTGACTCTTAAGAAGATAGCCCTGGTGTTCAGGGATGTCTCCTCCATGCGACGCCAGCGTGTCTGTAAAGATTGGAAAAACAACGCAGGACTGTGATGCAGCCGTCAACCCCCGAGGCCGGAAAAACGTCTTTACCTACATGGGCCCAAGTCTCCGGTATTGAGGGTGTAACGGTTAGCATTGGGAATCGCGATTGCTGGCCTTATGGCATCAACGCTAGTCCATGCCACCACACAACCAGAAAGGCTCAGATATGAACCATCGTCACTTGCTCAGCATTGCCACCATCGCGCTAGGCGCGCTGGTTACCACCGGCTGCGTTGCCACCGGCAGCGACGGCTACTACAGCGATGCAGGCTATGGCAGCTATGGCGGCGGTTACGGCTATGGTTACCAGCAGCCCTCGCAAACCATCTATGTGCAGGATCGCTACAACGACGACCGCTACTACCGCGAGCGTGACCGTGATCGCGACCGTGCGGCCCGCGAGCGTGAAGCGCGTGAACGCGAGCGTGATCGGGACCGTGACCGCCAGGCGCGTGAACGCGACCGCGACCAGCGCGCCCGTGACGAAGACCGCCGCCGCGCGCTGGAGCGCCAGGCACAAGACCGTGAACGCCAAAACCGTGAGCGTGACCGCAACCGCTTTGGCGAGAGCCGCCACCAGCAGGAATGCGCCGCGGCTGCACGCCAGAATGCAGCGGGCAGCGACAATGTGCTGACCCCCAGCCGCCCCTGCCGCTGATACCGCTGACCGGCCCACGTGCTGAGCGCGCGGGCCCATCCAACAAGGAGTTTCCACCATGCGTACCATTCGTCTCGGCACGATGGCCATCGCCGCGGCCAGCGCCCTGCTCTTGGGCGGCTGCGTGGTCGCACCCGCAGACGGCGTGTACTACGGCGATGCCTACTCGACCTATTCCACCCCGACCTATGGCTACGGCTATGGGGGTTACGGTTACGGCTACAGCAGCTACCCCTACTACGGCAGCAGCTCTTTGGTGATCCAAAGCTCGCCAACCTATGTGTATGGTGGTGGCCGGCCTTACTACCGGCCCGGCGGCGGCTACTACCGCCCCGGCAGTGGCTATGACCGCCCAGGGCATGGCGGCAGCAGCCGCCCACCCTCACGCCCGCAGCAGCTCGCGCCCGGCACCGGCTCCAACTTTGGCCGGCCCTACGGCTCTGGCCCCCGCCCTGCAGCGCCCGCCTCGCGCCCCAACGGCGGCCGGTTTGGCGGGCAGTTTCAGCGCTAACCGCGGCGCCTAGACCCTGTGCAACGACGGGCCCTTCCGATGCGCCATACGCCACAACCCCGGCAGCCCCGCTTCCGCCTCGGCGCATGGCTGGGCCTGTGGTGCGCCTGCGCACTGGCCGCGCCGATCGCCCAGGCGCAGGTTACCCGCTGCGTGGACCCGGGCACGGGCAAGGTGACCTATACCGATGGCGCCTGCGCCAGCGGCGCGCGTGCGACCGAGATCGAGCGGCGCAAAACCGACGAGGAGCTTGCCCAGGACCGTGCCCGCGAGCAGGAAGCGCTGCAGGCCAAGGCCGAGCGGCGCGAGCAGGAGCTGGCCCAGCGCAGGCTGCAGGCCGATGAACGCGCTGACGATTTGGCGCAACCGGCTGCCAACCGCCCCTCGCGCAGCAACCCCGCACAGTCCGCCGCCTGCCAGCAATCGCGGGAGCGCTACAGCGCTGCCTCCGACGCCGCGGCTGACAAGGCCATGGGCAGCAGTGCGCAGCTCGAAGCGGCCAAGCGCCAGATGGAACTCGACTGCCTGGGCCCCGAGGCCTACAGCCGGCTCGAAGCGAGCCGTCCCGCTCCCAGCGCCGTGCTGCCCGCCGATCCCTACTGGGACCGCTACCCCTATGGCCGCCCGCCGCCCCGCCCTCCGGTGGTAACCCCTCCAGCCCCGGCACCCAGCATCACCCGCTGCGATGTGTTCAAGTGCGTGGATGCCCAGGGCTACTCACACCCCCGGGGCCAGATTGGCGAGACCGTGCGGCCCCCCAGCCCCAGCGCCAACCCGCGCAGCTGCCGCAGCCAGGGCGGCACCGCGCCCTGCTAGCTGCCCTCTGGTAGCGGCTGCAAAAGCGGCTGCATTCTGCCTGTGTTCAGGCGTCTGGGCCTTGAGCTGCGCCAGGCCCCACCAGATACACCGCCGCCTGCAAGCCGTGGTGCACCGTCTGGTAGCGCAACACCACACCCAACTCATGCCGCATGCGGCTATTGCTCAGGCGACGCGACTCGCGCATAAAGCTCAGCAAGGTGGGGCTCAGTTGCTGCTCGGCCTCGGCCAGGCTGATGCGCGCGGGGTGCGGCAGGCGCCACAGATCAGCAGCCAGGTCAAAATAATCGCCCATCGGCATCGCAGAGTCATCGGCCACATTGGTGATGCGCTGGGGCCGGCCTCGCCACAGCGCCCGCTCGACGGCACGCGCCAGATCATCGGCGTGGATATGGCTGGTGTAGACATCGTCCTCGCGCCGCAGCAGCGGCGTGCCGCGCTGCAGCCGCCCCAGCGGGGTTCCGCCCTCGCGGTCGCCGGCATAGATACCGGGGATGCGCAGCACATGCACCGCCGCGCCACTGGCCCCAAAGCGCAGCGCCCATGCACGCAGCTGGCGCTCGGCATCGACCCGGCGCAGCGCCCGGGCGGTGCTGGCACGCAGCGGATGGGTCTCGGTGACCCAGGCCCCGTCCCAGTTGCCATAGACACCGCTGGTGGAGCCATAGACCAGCTGCGGCGCCTGGCCCGCACGGCCCACCAGCGCGCGCAGCAGGTGGCAGGTGCGCAGATCACGCGAAGCCGCCGCTGGCGCAGCTCCAGCAGCGGGCTGCGCAGGGGGGGCCAGGTGCACCACGCGCTGGGCCAGGCCCGCCAGCCGGCGCAGGCTGCGAAGGTCATCGAGGTTGCCCAGCAAAGGGGTAGCGCCCAGGGCGCGCAGACTCTCAAAGCGCTGCGGCGATGAGCTGAGCGCCCGCACCAGCGGGCCGCGCGCCGCCCGTGCATCCTGGCCCGGGCGCTGCCACAGCCGCAGCAGCCGCTGGCCGACATCGCCACAACCCACGATCAACACCCGCTGGCGCCGAAAACGCGCCGGCAAGGCCTGGCCTGCTGCGATGGCGCAGCGCTGTCGGGGCCCGCTTCGCGGGCTTTGGTTTAAAGGCACAATAAGCTTTCGTGGTTCAAATGGGCGGGGGCGCACACTGCAGTCTAGCGTCTCAAGCTGCTTGCAAACGGCTGCCCACCCCCCACTTATGCAAGCCCAGGCGCCGATGAGCGCCATTGTTTTGTGTCGATAAGGAATTTTGGTGCAATGAGTTCTTCGTCCAGCGCGTTTCACATCTCGGTCCTGCCCAGCGGACGCGCCTTTGCCATCCAGGCCTCGGAGGCCATCCTCACCGCTGCAATCCGCAGCGGCGTGGGCCTGCCCTATGGCTGCAAGGATGGCGCCTGCAGCTCCTGCAAATGCAAGAAGCTCAGTGGCACGGTCGTGCATGGTCCGCACAGCGAACGCGCGCTGAGCCCCCAGGAAGAGGCCGACGGCATGATCCTGCCGTGCTGCGCCGTGCCCACCAGTGATGTGGTGATCGAGTCGCGCCATGTCACCGATGAAAGCGCCTTTCCTATCAAGAAAATGCCGGTGCGCGTACAGACCATCGAGCGCCTCTCGCCCGATGTGGTCAAGCTGCGCCTGCAGCTGCCAGCCGCCGACAGCTTTCGCTACCACGCGGGCCAGTACATCGAGTTTTTGCTCGCCGGCGGTGTGCGCCGGGCATATTCGATGGCCGTCGCGCCACACCACCAGGAGACCGCGCCCGGCTTGGAGTTGCATATCCGCCACACGCCAGGCGGTCTTTTTACCGACCATGTGTTTGGCGCGATGAAGGAGCGCGAGATCCTGCGCATTGAAGGCCCGTTTGGCAGCTTCTATCTGCACGAGGGCGACAAGCCCATGGTCTTTCTGGCCTCGGGCACCGGCTTTGCGCCGATCAAGGCCCTCATCGAACATCTGCAGCACCACGACATCCAGCGCCCGGTGGTGGTGTACTGGGGCGGCCGGCGCCCGCAAGACCTGTACATGCACGACTGGATGCTGGAGCGCAGCGCTGAGATGCCCCAGCTGCGCTATGTGCCGGTGGTCTCCAACGCCCTGGCCGAAGACGGCTGGCAAGGCCGCAGCGGCTTTGTGCACCAGGCGGTGCTCGATGATTTTGCCGATCTGTCGGGCCACGAGGTCTATGCCTGCGGCGCGCCGATCGTGGTGGATTCGGCCCGTGCCAGCTTTACCAGCCAGCGCGGCCTGCCCGAAGACGCTTTCTTTGCCGATGCCTTTGTGACCGAAGCGGACAAGCAAAACCAGATCGTCTGAACAGCTGCGCCGCACAATGCCTGACATGGCGCAATCGCGCCCCTGTCCGACTGCCGCGTCACAGCAGCTACACGGCACAGCCGCTACACTAGAAAGTTTGGAGCCGCGAACACATCCCTTGGTGGGTGGTTGCCCCGTCTTGGCCTACCTTTGTACGGCCCAGGGCTGGGTGCCCAGCCTCCAACGCAAACCTTTGGTTGACTGGGCTGTGCTGGCGGCACTCAGGGGGTAGTACCTGCACACCGCAGGCGCTGCGTCGTTATTCACTCTCCTCAAGAAGACACACAAGCATGCAACGCAGAAATATCCTGTTATCCACCGTTTTGGCTGCCACCGCCTTTGCAGCACCGGCCGCATTTGCGGCCGATCCGGTGATCCGCCTGGTCGTGCCCTACGCGCCCGGTGGCCCACTGGATGTCACCTCGCGCATTCTGGCCGAACGTGTCCGCGACCAGCTGGGCACCGTGGTGATCGACAACAAGGCAGGCGCTGGCGGCAACATCGGTGCCGACATCGTCGCCAAGGCCGCGCCAGACGGCCTGACCATCGGCCTGTCGGCCACCGCCACGCACGCGGTCAATCCCTGGCTCTACACCAAGATGCCTTTCAACGCCGCCACGGACTTCAGCGCCATCACCCAGATGGTGCGTGTGCCCAATGTGCTGGTGATGAACACCGAGCGCGCCAAGTCGCTGCACATCAGCAATGTGCAGGACCTGATCGCCTACGCCAAGAAAAACCCGGGCAAGCTCAATTTCGGCAGCGGCGGCAACGGCAGCTCCGGCCACCTGGCCGGCGAGATGATGAAGCGCCAGGCCGGCATTTTTGCCGTGCACGTGCCCTACCGTGGTGCCAATCCGGCCCAGCTCGCGCTGCTGTCGGGCGAGGTGGATTTCAACATCGACAACCTGGCGGCCGCCTCGGCCAACATCCACAGCGGCAAGCTCACGGCTCTGGCTGTCACCAGCCTGCATGCCAGCCCCATGCTGCCAGGCGTGCCACCGCTGGCCGACACGCTCAAGGGTTTCGAGATCGACACCTGGTGGGGCCTGGTGGCACCGGCCAACACCCCGCCTGATGTGATCAACCGCCTCAACAAGGCCTTCACCGATGCGCTGAAGGACCCGAGCACCAAGACCCGCTTTGCCAGCCTGATGGCCGAGCCCGTGCCCACCACGCCGGCCGAGTTTGACAAGTTCATGGCCTCCGAGCGCAACAAGTACGAATCGGTGGTCAAACTCTCTGGCGCCAAGGTCGACTAAGCGCCGCGCTGCGCATCCCTAGCGCCCAGCAAAAAGCCCCGCCAGCGAAGCTGCTGCGGGGCTTTGTTCTTGTGGGGTGGAGTCTCTTTCTCGCTCGCTCAGCGCCACCAGTCCGGCCCCTGGCTGCGCTGCACGCCCTGCGCCAAAAGCGGCTGCAACTGCGCATCGCTGACCCAGGCCGGCTGCAGCTCTTGCAGCGGCGCCAGCACAAAGGCCCGTTGCCACATGCGCGGATGGGGCAGCTCCAGATCGGGCATCGCGATCGAGGTGTCGATGTCCGCATACAGCAGCACATCCAGGTCCAGGGTACGCGGGGCATTGCGGTAGGGGCGCTCGCGGCCGGCGGCCAGCTCCAGCTGCTGGAGCAGCAGCAAAAGCTGGTGCGCTGACAGCGCTGTGCGCAGCTCTGCGACCGCGTTCAGGTAATCGGGCCCTGAGGAATCCACTGGCCGGCTGGCATAGAGCGACGAGACCGCCTGCACCGCCACGCCCGTGCTGCGGGCCAACTGCTGCAAGGCCTGCGCCATCGCAGCACCCCGGTCGCCCAAATTGGCACCCAGGCCTATCCAGGCGCGCAAGGTCTGCCCGGCGGGCGGTGCGGCATCACCATTGGCCAGGCGCTCGGCCTGGCCCGGCACGTCAGTCACCATGGCCGGCGGCATCGGCGCCGTTGCCGCCAGCTGCAGCAGCGCCGGCGTCCGCGCCACCGGGTTTGCGGCGGCGGCGGCGGCGCTTTTTGGCTGGCGCATCGGCGCTGCCTGCGCTGTCGCTGTCCATGGCCTGCTGGGCCACCTGGTCCAGGCTGGAATCCTCTTGCGCCTCAGAGGCCGCAGTCGGCTTTCTCGGTGCACGCTTGGGTTTGGCCGCGCCCGTCTTGGGCTTGGCGCGCTGCTCTTCGCGCACCTGGGCGATCAGGTCTTCGCGGCGGGCCTCATCGGCCTGCTGGAACTCCTGCCACCAGTTGGCCAGCGCTTCGTCGACCTCGCTGACATCGGCGCGCAAACGCAGAAAATCGAAGCCGGCACGGAAACGCGCCTGCGCAATCATGCCAAACGGCGTGCTGCCGGTGCGCTTTTCAAAGCGCGGCTGCATCACCCAGATCTCACGCATGTCGGCGGCGAGCTTGCCCCGGCCGGAGACATCGCCAATGCGGTGGTGGAAGACATCGTCGATCGCATCCTGCAGCGCAGGGTGCGGGTGCTCGCCCTTGAGCATGCGCTTGTCCCAGCCGGCCTTGACGTCCTGCCACAGCACGCAGGCGAGCAGGAAGCTCGGCGCCACGCTCTTGCCTTCGGCCACGCGGCGGTCGGTGTCCATCAGCGCGGCCTGCACGAAAGGCAGGTCGGCGCGGTCCACCACGACATCCAAGAGCGGGTAGATGCCCTTGGCCAGGCCCAGCAGGCGCAGCTGCTCGATCGAGGCCAGCGAATGGCCCGTCTGCAACAGCTTGAGCATCTCGTCAAACATGCGGCTTTGCGGCACTTCCTGCAGCAGCTGCGCGCATTCGACCAGCGGCTTGGCGGTCTTGGGGTCGAGCGTGAAGCCCTTCTTGCTGAGCTTGGCGGCAAAGCGCACGGCGCGGATGATGCGCACCGGGTCTTCGCGGTAGCGGGTGGCCGGGTCGCCAATCATGCGCAGCACATGCTTTTGCGAGTCGCGGATGCCCTTGTGGTAGTCCACCACGATCTGGGTCTGCGGGTCGTAGTACATGGCGTTGACGGTGAAGTCGCGCCGCGCCGCATCCTCGTTCTGGGGGCCCCAGACGTTATCGCGCAGCACGCGGCCGCTTTCGTCGACCGCCAGCTTCATGCCGGCCAGCGCCGCCTTGCTGGTTTTCTCATTGCCCTGCACCTGCTCGGCCTTGGAGCTGTCCAGAAAGGCGCGGAAGGTGGTCACTTCGATGACCTCGTTCTCGCGGCCACGGCCATAGACCACGTGCACGATGCGAAAACGCCGGCCGATGATGAAGGCGCGGCGAAACAGGCTCTTGACCTGCTCGGGCGTGGCATTGGTCGCCACGTCAAAATCCTTGGGGCGCAGGCCCAGCACCAGATCGCGCACCGCGCCGCCGACGATATAGGCCTCAAAGCCCGCTTCCTTCAAGGTGCTGCACACGTCCAGCGCCCGGCGGTCCACCAGCTTGGGATCGATGTTGTGCACATCAACGCCCACTTCCTCGCGCTTGCCAAAGGGGTTCTTGGTCTTGCTGGCGGCCGTTGCCTTGCCCAGCAATTTATCGATGATGGTCTTGATCATGCGTGAGGCTCCAGCAGGTCCAGGATGCGCCAGCCGCGTTCGGCGGCGAGTTGGCGCAGGCGCGCGTCGGGGTTGGTCGCCACGGCAGTATCCACCTTTTCCAACAGCGGCACGTCGTTCATCGAGTCGCTGTAGAAGATGCTGTCTACGCTGTCCCAGCTGAGGCCGCGCTCGGCCATCCAGGCTTCCATGCGGGTGACCTTGCCGGCGCGCATCGTCGGCACACCGTCGATCTCGCCGGTGATCCAGCCAGAAGCGTCGCGCGCCAGGTTGACGGCCAGCAGGTGGTCGACGCCCAAGGCCTTGGCAATCGGGCGGGTCACGAATTCATTGGTGGCGGTGACGATCACGAGGGTGTCGCCCGCATCGCGGTGCTGCTGCAGCAGCGCCAGCGCTGCCGGCTGGATATGCGGCGTGATCACTTCCTGCATGAAGGCGCGGTGCGCTTCATCGGCGGCCTCAGGGCCGAGCTTGCGAATGGCCTCGGTGGCAAAACGCACATAGGCATGGATATCGAGCGTGCCTTTTTGGTAATCGGCAAAAAAGGCCGCATTGCGGCTGCCAAACTCCTGCTTGTCGCACCAGCCCTTGCGCAAGGTGAACTCCCCCCATTCGTAATCCGAATCGAGCGGCAGCAAAGTGTGGTCCAGGTCAAAAAGCGCAAGCCTTGTGCTTGTGCCAGCAGAGTTATTCATTCAAAAAATCTCGGTTGTAGCTGCAAGACCATTTACTCCGTCTCCAGCATGTCCTTGAGCAAGGGGATCGTCAGGCCCCGTTTGTTGCGCAAGGCAAAATTGTCCAGGTGGTCCAACAGTTGCATCAGGCTGCCCAAATCGCGTGAGAAGCGTTTGAGCATGTAATCCATCACATCGTCGGTCAATACCAGGCCACGTCGTTTGGCTTCATCCTTGAGCACATCCCTGCGCTGCGCTTCGCTCAGCAGGTGCAGCTGGTAGATCTCGCCCCAGCCCAGCCGGGTGCGCAAGTCGTCACGCAGTTTCAGGTCGGACGGCGGGACATCGCCAGCGGCCAGCACCCAACGCCGCGCACCGGTGGCCGGGCTGGTAGCGTTGACGAACCAGTTGAAGGCCGCCGCCTGCTGCACCGGGTTGTAGAACTGCACCTCGTCGAGGATCACGGCCGACCAGCGCTCGTTGAAGGCGCTGGGAAAGCGGGTGCTCGCATCGAGCCAGCCCACCGGCGCGCCCTGCTCACGCAAGGCTTCGGCCACCGCGCGCAACACATAGGTCTTGCCGCAGCCCATCTCGCCCCACAGGTAAGTGGGCACCGTTGAGCGCGGCGCGTCCCAGGCTTCATTGACCTGGGCATGCAAATGCGCAAGCGCTGCCTGGTTGGAGCCCGCAAAAAACCGGTTCAGGCTTGGCGCTGGCGCCAAACCCAGATCCAATGCCATTTGCTTCATGCGCCAACTCCTATCCGCGCCCAAGCCCGCCGTGCAAGATGCACTGCGTTGTGGGTCATCAGATAAAAGGAAATCTCACGCATGGCTGCGTTCAATGAAAGAAAGCGTTCAGTGTGGTTGGCGCGATGCGCGCCAACTTGGGGCGCCCCTGCTCGGTTATGCAGTGGCCAGGGCCCTACATGCAAACCCGTTGATTTTAGTCGGTAGTCACGGCTGTGTGACACAAAAGGCCCCTCTGCCCCATTTATGCATGAAATCGGCCACAAAGCAGGCCGCCCCTGCGCGCTTTGGCGGTAACAGTGCACACCGGACGGGCATTCTGCCCCCTCGGGTATGGCTTGCGACATAAAATCGGCGTTTCTGGCCCCCGTTGGGTCAGCTTGTCAGCTTTATTGCCTTTGTAGTCCCTCATGAGCTCTTCCAATTCCTCCACCCCCCTTTCGTACAAAGACGCTGGCGTTGATATTGACGCTGGCGACGCGCTGGTCGAGCGCATCAAGCCCCTGGCCAAGAAAACCATGCGCGAAGGCGTGATGGCGGGTATCGGTGGTTTTGGCGCGCTGTTTGAAGTGCCCAAGCGCTACAAGGAGCCGGTGCTGGTGTCCGGCACCGACGGCGTGGGCACCAAGCTGCGCCTGGCCTTTGAATGGAATATGCATGACACCGTGGGCATCGACCTGGTGGCCATGAGCGTCAACGACGTGCTGGTGCAAGGCGCCGAGCCCCTGTTCTTCCTCGACTACTTTGCCTGCGGCAAGCTCGATGTGGACACGGCAGCGGCCGTGGTGGGCGGTATCGCCAAGGGCTGCGAGCTGTCGGGCTGCGCGCTGATCGGTGGTGAAACCGCCGAGATGCCCGGCATGTACCCGGACGGCGAATACGACCTGGCCGGTTTTGCCGTCGGCGCGGTCGAGAAAAGCAAGATCCTGACCGGCCAGAATGTGCAAGCCGGCGACGTGGTGCTGGGCCTGGCCTCGCATGGCGTGCATTCGAACGGCTTCTCGCTGGTGCGCAAGTGCATCGAGCGCGCACAAAGCCAAGGCGGCCTGCCCGAGACGCTCGACGGCAAGCCCTTCAAGAACGCCATCATGGAGCCCACGCGCCTCTACGTGCTCAATGTGCTCAAGGTGCTGGCCGCGCAGCCCATCAAGGCGCTGGCGCACATCACCGGCGGCGGCCTGCTGGAGAACATTCCCCGCGTGCTGCCCGAAGGCCTGGGCGCGCAGCTGGTCAAGGGCAGCTGGCCCCAGACCGAGCTGTTTGCCTGGCTGCAAAAGACCGCCGGCATCGATGACATCGAGATGAACCGTACCTTCAACAACGGCATCGGCATGGTGGTGGTCGTTCCCGCAGAAAGCGAGCAGGCCGTCAAGGACGCCTTCTCCGCCCTTGGTGAACAAGTGTGGACGATTGGCAGCATCGGCCCCCGTGGCGCTGAGGCTGCGGTCACGGTGCGCTAAGCTTCCCCGGCAGGGCAGGCGCACCAAGCCGTCTGCCCTGCGCGCAGCAAGGGCCATATTCTGGCCTTCCGACTCGCTCAGATGGATGGCCTACCATGCAACCGGATTCCGCAAAGTCCCCGTCCAACAGCCCCGCACCCGGCCAGCCGGCCAGCGGCGCTGGGGACCAGCCGCATGTTTGGCGGCCGCCTCCTGCGCATTGGGGCGTCAGGGTGGCCTCCTATGTGCTGATGGCTGCGGCCTTGCTGCTGATCATGCTCAATGGCCTGCTCGTGGGCCTCTTGGCCGCCTGCGCCGGCTACACCTTCACCTTGTTTCTGGTGCACAAGATCCGAGAGTTGAGCCGCCTGCCCACCTCGCTGAACACGCCCCCTCCCCTGTGGATGGAATACCTGGCCGTCACCATCGTGCTGGTGGTGCCGGTGGTGCTGGTCACGCTGGGCCTGATCCACTCCCAAGGCTATCTGCTCAACGCACCGCAGCAGTACCGCGAGATGCTGGTCTCGATGGCCAAGACCTTGCTGGACCTGCGCAGCAAGCTGCCGCCCGAGCTGGCCAATGTGCTGCCCGATGGGGTACAGGACCTGCAGCAGCGCGCTGCCGAATACCTGGGCACCAAGGCAGGTGCCATTGCCAATATGGGCCGGCTCTGGCTCACCGGCCTGCTCTATGTGTTTGTGGGCCTGTTGATTGGCGCGCTGGCCGCCGTGCGCCACAGCCGCCATTCCCACGCGCCACTGGCCTACCAGCTGCAGCTGCGCGTGCAGCGCTTTGGCGATGCATTCCGCCAGATTGTCGCAGCCCAGTTCTGGATCGCCCTCTTCAACACGGTGCTGACCGCCATCTTCCTGCTGGGCATTCTGCCGCTGATCAATATGCGCCTGCCCTATAGCGGCGCGCTCATCATGCTGACCTTTTTTGGTGGTCTGATCCCCATCGTCGGCAACTTGGTCTGCAATGCCGTCATCACCACCGTGGGCCTGTCAGTCTCGCCGCTGACCGCCGTCGCCTGCCTGGCTTTCCTGGTGCTGATCCACAAGGCCGAGTACCTGATCAATGCCAAGGTCGTCGGCGCCAAGACGCATATGGGCGTCTGGGAGTTGCTGTCGGTGATGTTTGTTGCCGAGGCCATTTTTGGCCCTGCCGGGCTCGTGGCGGCGCCACTCTTTTACGCCTATCTGAAAAAAGAGCTGTTTGCGGCGCGGCTGATCTAACACCCGCCTCTGTGGCGTTGCACCTTTGAACGGGGTGCGGATGCCTACCCACGCTCTCTTCGCCACAAGCACCGCGCCGGGCACCTTCAAGCCCCCCATGCGCAAGAGATGCTGCTGGACGACGGTATCTCCTCAACACGGCTTCGCCGCCTGCAGGCGCCCCCCATGTGACCAGCACCTGGATCGGCCAACTTTCCCTACGGCCATGCCGTCGATAACCGATGGGCGCTCTGCCAGTATCGGCACAACACAGGCGTAAAAAAACCTCGGTGATAAAACCGAGGCTCTTTGTGTTGAATGATCCGAAATCTTAATTAGAGCCGTAACACAACCCTTGATACGTCGTTGCCTCGCCGGCCGCGCCCTGCCTTGTCGTACTACTGTACTGCCTGCGGCAGGACGCCTAGTCGGGGACGCCTAGTCGGGGACGCCTAGTCGGGGACGCCTAGTCTCAACCGCAAACCTTCGGTTTGCTGGGTCGTGTTGCCGGCTCTTAATAGACTTCCGGAACATACATGGAAGCGGGCACGGGCAGGCGGCTGTAGTCCGGATGGCGGATCCGGTCGGGTAGCACGACATTCTCATGGTCCACATCGGTGTAGGGCACCTGGGCCAGGAAGTGCGCGATGCAGTTGAGGCGCGCTTTTTTCTTGTCATCGGCATGCACCAGCCACCAGGGTGCCTCAGGAATGTGGGTGCGCTCCAGCATCACTTCCTTGGCCTTGGTGTATTCCTCCCAGCGGACGCGGCTTTGCAGGTCCATCGGCGAGAGCTTCCACTGCTTGAGCGGGTCATGGATACGCCCCAGGAAGCGCAGGTGCTGCTCTTCGTCACTGATCGAGAACCAGTATTTGACCAGCAAGATCCCCGAGCGCACGAGCATCTTCTCAAACTCAGGCACGGTGCGGAAGAACTCTTCGTACTGGTCGTTGGTGCAAAAGCCCATGACCTTTTCGACACCAGCGCGGTTGTACCAGCTGCGGTCAAACAGCACGATCTCGCCAGCGGCGGGCAGGTGTGCCACATAGCGCTGGAAGTACCACTGCGTGCGCTCGCGGTCGTTGGGGGCCGGCAAGGCTGCCACGCGCACCACGCGGGGGTTGAGGCGCTGGGTGATGCGCTTGATCACACCGCCCTTGCCTGCGGCATCGCGCCCCTCGAACAGCACCACCACCTTCTGGCCGGTGTGCTGCACCCAATCCTGCAGCTTGACCAGCTCGCCCTGCAGCCTCAAGAGCTCGCGGAAGTACTGGTAGTCATGCTCCGTCATCCCTGCGGCGAACGGCGCGCCCAGCATTCCGTCTTCCATCTCGAGCTCCAGAGACTCGTCGTAATCATCCATCACATCACGCGCAATCTTGTGCATGACGTCTTCTGGTGAAATTCCCAATCGATCTTTCATAGTGGCGCATCCCTAGTGCCGCTATCTTGCCGAAATTGTGTGACGACAGAATGACAAGGAAATGTCAAAACTACGCCATACGTTACATTCGTTGCAAATCTAACAAAGCCGCACGTATATAGGCCGCATCTTCTGGATTGCCGGTCTGGTTCAGGTAGGTTTGCAGATCTTCCCGGGCCCGGTCATGCACGCCCAGCTCTGCATAAGCCAGGCCCCGGTCGCGCAACTCCGTCCATTCGCTGGGCAGCAGCACCAGCAACCGGTTTTGTACCTCAATGAGCTTGGCCCAGTTCTTGTCGCTGCGGTAGACCTCCTTGAGGTTGGAGAGCATGCGCGCAATGATGTCGCGCGGGGTGGCGGCCTGCAAATACAGGCCCAGTGGCACATCGTCTTCATCGACGCGGTGAAACGCCTTTTGCATGGGCTCGAGCATCTCGGCGAGCATATTGCTGGAAAACGACTGGCCCGACAGCGGGTCCAGGACGATCTGCCCTTCTGCCACGCTCACCTTGAGCAGAAAATGGCCGGGAAAGCAGATGCCATGCGCGGGCAGCTGCAAAGCGGTGGCCAGCTCCAGCCAGATGACCGCCAGCGACACCGGAATGCCGCGCCGGCGGTGCAGCACGGCATTGAGGCAGCTGTTGTCGAGCGCATAGAAGTCATTGGGATTGCCTTGAAAACCCCAATCGGCATAAAAGCGGTGGTTGAGCGCCTTGAGCCGCGTCAGCGCACTGCGGCTGCTGGCATCGCGGCTCTCCATCAGCTGGCCCAGCAGCTTGTCGACCTCGTGCAGCACCTGCTGGGTGTCCAACTGCGGGTATTCGATGCAGGCCACGGCAGCGGCCGCTTCGAGCAGCGGAAAACCATCGTCACTGCTGACCAGCGATTCGAAATGCTCCAACGGTGTGGGGATAGAAAAGCGGAAGTCCATACACATCCCAACTACAGCGCCTTCGCATACATCGCTGGCACTCTCGGGCGCTGCCAGTGCCATGGTTTCCATGTATACCACCAGATGGGCTGGCCAGCAGGGTCTGCGTGATGGAAATCACGCAAAAGCCGCATATTCCCTAATAGAGGGAACTATTCTGTCAGCGGCGCAACATAGCGCGCAGCTTCAGGCCGGACAAGGCCAGCACGCCAAAGTACAGCAGCACGGCCCCCAGCATCCACAGCGCCAGCAGGCCCACGCGCTCCAGGCGTTGCGCGCCCAGCGCGACCCAATCGGTCATCTGCGCGCCCCAGGCTAGAAAGATGGCCAGCAGCGCGACGGCCAGCGACACCCGGGCCAGAAAGATCCACCAGCCCGGCCGGGGTTGGAAGCTGCCACGCCGGATCAAGCCCACCAGCAGCCACAGCGCATTGACCACCGCACCCAGGCCGATCGACAAGGCCAGCCCGGTATGGGCCATCGTAGGCACCAGCACCAGATTCAACAGTTGCGTCAGCACCAGCACACAGATGGCAATCTTCACCGGCGTGCGGATGTCCTGGCTGGCATAGAAGCCAGGCGCCAGCACCTTGATGGCCACCATGGCCAATAGGCCCACGCCATAGCCTTGCAGCGCCAGCGCAATCTGGCTCACGTCCGAGCCCTTGAGCGCGCCGTAGTGGAACAGCACAGCCACCAGGGGCTTGGCAAAGACCAGCAGGCCGGCGGCACAAGGGGCGGCCAGCAGCACCACAATGCGCAGGCCCCAGTCGAGCATGGCGCCGTAGCGCTCATCATCACCGGCCGCCTTGGCCGATGACAGCTGCGGCGTCAGCACCACCCCCAGCGCCACGCCCAGCAACGCGGTGGGGAACTCCATCAGGCGGTCAGCGTAGAACAGCCAGGTGACGCTGCCCGGCGCCAGGTAGGAGGCAATCTGGGTGTTGATCATCAAAGAGATCTGGGCCACGCCCACGCCCAGCAGGGCGGGTGCCATCAGCGACAGGATGCGGCGCACGCCGGCATCGGACCAGGCCTGCCTGATGACCGAGGGCCGGCACGAAATACGCGGCAGCATGCCGATGCGGCGCAGCGCAGGAAACTGCACGACCAGCTGCAGCACGCCGCCGGCCATCACGCCAACGGCCATGCCATAGATGGGCTCCAGACCATGGCTGCGCATCCAGGGCGTCAGCGCCAACGCCGCCACAATCATGCTGACATTGAGCAGCACCGGCGTGAAGGCCGGCACGATAAAGCGCTTCCAGGTATTGAGCACGCCCGCGGCCAGCGCCACCAGGGACATGAAGCCGATATACGGAAACATCCAGCGCGTCATCAGCACGGCAGCGTCATAGCTGTGCGGGTTCTGGCGCAGGCCACTGGCCAGCAGCCAGACCAACGCGGGCGCGGCCACCACCCCGATGACGCAGGTCAGCGCCAAGATCCAGAACAGCACCGTGGCCACGCTGTGCACCAAGTCACGTGTGCGCTCCTCGCCTTCCTTGGTCAGGGTGGTGGCCAACACCGGCACAAAGGCCTGGCTGAAGGCCCCTTCTGCAAACAGGCGCCTGAACAGGTTGGGAATGCGAAAGGCAACGTTGAACGCGTCGGTCAGTGCACTGGCACCAAACATGGTGGCCATCAGCAGATCGCGGGCAAGCCCTGTGATACGCGAGAGCAGCGTAAACAGGGAGACGGTGGAGGCGGCTTTGAACAGTGACACCCGGGCAGTGTAGCCGCGCCGCTGGCGGGAAATTGGCGGCAATCTGGATTTCTGAGTAAACAGCGGCTATAATGCCCGATTCACTGAAAACATCCGCAGACTCAAAGGACACTCATCATGGCATCTAAGCCAGTCAAAAAGAACCCCCGTTTGGCATCCGGCCGCAAGCGCGCCCGCCAAACCATCAAGCTGAACGCCGCCAACACCTCGCTGCGTTCCAAGTACCGTACCGCTATCAAGAACGTGGAAAAGGCTGTTGCCGCTGGCGACAAGACCAAGGCCACCGAACTGTTTGCCAAGGCGCAATCCGTGCTGGACACGATCGCCGACAAGGGCATCTTCCACAAGAACAAGGCTGCTCGCGATAAGAGCCGCATTGCTGCCAAGGTCAAGGCCCTGGCACTGGCCGCCTAAGCCCATTAGGCAATCGCACGGGCAGGATCCCTTGCCCGCCGTTTGTAACGGGTGCGCTCTCAGTGAACTAAAAAGCCGTCGCAAGACGGCTTTTTTCGTTGTACCTGCCGTTTCTTTGCAGCGCCGGGTGAGAAGGGCCACCCTGCGCCCAGCCCAGCAGACTAGGCGCCCATGCATAGCGCCCATGGGGCAGCCGATGCACCGCTGGCACGCGCACCAAGCCAAATACCGGCCCGCAAAAAAGGCCTGAAAACTCAGGCCTTGGTGGTGGTGTTGCCGGTGCTGCCGGCCGGACTGGCGGGGCCGCCAGTGTGGCCTGGCGCCTCCGGAATCAGGCAGGCATCGGTGGTCTGCAGGCCATTGTCGCGCGCAAAGTTCATCACAAAGTCCCAGGCCATCGGCTCGTGCACCTGCAACTCCCGCTTGACAATCACGCATTTGGCGCCATTCATCGTCGTGGGAACACACCAGGGCGAATAGCCCAGATGACCACCACGGCGCATGCCGCCGGGACGAAACTGGCTCATCACCCCCGCCAGACGCTCCGCCCAGTCACTGGGGCGAAAGGTCTTGCCATTCTGGGTCAGGCCCAGAATGAAAACTTCTTGAGATGTGGGAGAAACCATGGGATGGAAGCCTCTGATAGACGCCTGAGCACAGGATCACTGCCTCAGGCCAAACCCGTATTTTAACTCTTATATAAGAGATACGCACGCGCAAGGCATAAGTTCAAAACATCATCAAATGCAAGAAGTGCATAACTTTGCGCAGCATGCCAGGGCCGCCGCAGCGGATATGCCCAAGCCATAGAAACTGTTCAAAGTCTCCTCGCGCCGCGACAGTGTCTTTGCGGGATGGGATGCTAGGCGCAACACCGCAGCAATAGCTCAGCTATTGCGAGGATTTGCAACAACGCAGACCGCCCCTGCCCGGGCGGCCGCAAAGCCACTGTCCCTACGGGTTGGAGTGAAATCGGGCGATTTCTGCGCGCTGGCCCTTGCTTGCACCCCGGTGCAAGCTGCGGACCAGCCCTTCGAACTCATCCCGGTTGCACTCCAACGCGGCTGCGTAGAGACTTTGACCAGGTTCTTAGCGCTGCGTAGTCTAGCTTGCCGAGATTGGGCCTCGCCCGCGCTCTGGCTCCACTGCGATTCTGTGATGCGCATTCTTCACTAGTCTGTCGCTACGCAGCCCCTAGAATGGGACTTCCGCTGGTGCCATGCCATAGGGGCGTGGGGCCATGGCGGATTTTTTGATTCTGTTTCTTTTTTCCGGAGATTTCCATGCAAGACACCGTCAAGCCTTCTGAGCCCCATGTGATGACTACCTATGGCCGCGTGCCGGTCGCACTGGAGCGAGGCCAGGGCGTGCGTGTGTGGGATGTCAACGGCAAGGAATACCTCGATGCGCTGGGCGGCATCGCCGTCAACACGCTGGGCCACAACCACGGCAAGCTGGTCGCCGCGCTGCACGACCAGATGACCAAGCTGATCCACACCAGCAACTACTACTATGTGCCCGGCCAGGAAAAGCTCGCAGCCCTGCTGGTCGAACGCTCGAAGATGACCAATGTCTTTTTCTGCTCCACCGGTCTGGAAGCGAACGAGGCATCGATCAAGATCGCGCGCAAGTACGGCGTGGACAAGGGCATCGAAAAGCCGGTGATCGTCGTGTTCGACCATGCCTTCCATGGCCGCTCGATTGCCACGATGAGCGCTACTGCCAACCCCAAGGTTCGCAACGGCTTTGGCCCGCTGCTCGACGGTTTTCTGCGCGTGCCGGCCAATGACTTCGTCGCGCTGCAGGAAGCGACCGAAGGCAACTCCAATATTGTCGGCGTGATGATGGAGCCCATCCAGGGCGAAGGCGGCCTGCACCCAATGCGCGCCGACTTCATGAAGCAGGTGCGTGCGCTGTGCGACGCCAAGGACTGGCTGTTCATCGTCGATGAAATCCAGGCCGGCATGGGCCGCAGCGGCAAGTGGTTTGCCCACCAGTGGGCCGGCATCGTGCCCGATGTGATGTCGCTGGCCAAGGGCCTGGGCTCGGGCGTGCCAGTCGGCGCGGTCGTCGCCGGCCCCAAGGCGGCCAAGGTGCTGCAGCCAGGCAACCACGGCACCACCTTTGGCGGCAACCCGCTGGCCATGCGCGCCGGTGTGGAAACCATTGCCATCATGGAAGAAGAAGGCCTGCTGGCCAATGCCACCAAGGTGGGCGACTACCTCCAGGCCGCGCTGAACGAGGCGCTGGCGGGCACGCCCGGCTTTGTCGAAGTGCGCGGCCAGGGCCTGATGATCGGCGTGGAGCTGAACAAGCCTTGCGGCGAGCTGATCACGCGCGGCGTGCAAGAAGCCGGCCTGCTGTTCAGCGTGACCGCCGACACCGTGATCCGCATCGTGCCACCGCTGATCCTGACCGAAGCCGAGGCCGATGAGATCGTCGCCAAGCTCGTACCGCTGGTCAAATCCTTCCTGGCAGGCCAATAAGGCCAGAAGAGAACGCAATGAAACACTATCTGCAATTCCAGGATTTCACGGCTGACGAATACGAATACCTGCTCAAGCGCGCGGCGCTGATCAAGCAGAAGTTCAAGGGCTATGTGACCCACCACACCCTGGCCGACCGCACCTTGGCGATGATCTTCGAGAAGGCCAGCACGCGCACGCGCGTGAGCTTTGAGGCCGGCATGTACCAGCTGGGCGGCTCGGTGGTGCACCTGACCACCGGCGACAGCCAGCTGGGCCGCGCCGAGCCCATCGAGGACAGCGCGCGCGTGATCAGCCGCATGACCGATCTGGTGATGATCCGCACCTTCGGCCAGGACAAGATCGAGCGCTTTGCAGCGCACTCGCGCGTGCCGGTCATCAATGGCCTGACCAACGAGTTCCATCCCTGCCAGATCCTCGCTGACATCTTCACCTTTATCGAGCACCGCGGCTCGATCCAGGGCAAGACGGTCGCCTGGGTGGGTGATGGCAACAACATGGCCAACACCTGGCTGCAGGCAGCCAACCTGCTGGGCTTCAAGGTCCATGTCAGCACGCCCAGCGGCTACGGCATCGACGAGCAACTGGCCTTCAGCGGCCGCGCCTACGACAAGGGCTGCTACCAGCTGTTCAGCGACCCGCAAGAGGCCTGCAAGGGCGCGGACCTGGTCACCACCGATGTGTGGACCAGCATGGGCTATGAAGAGGAAAACGAAAAGCGCAAGAAGGCCTTTGCCGACTGGTGCGTGGACCTCGACATGATGGCCGTGGCCAAGAAGGACGCCCTCTTCATGCACTGCCTGCCCGCCCACCGGGGCGAAGAGGTGCAGGCCGAGGTCATCGACGGCCCGCAGTCGGTCGTCTGGGACGAGGCCGAAAACCGCATGCATGTGCAAAAGGCGTTGATGGAGTACCTCCTCATCGGCAAGCAGGGTTAAACCGCCACGCCACCGCTAGCCCTGCTTGGACTGGCTGAGCCACCTCGGCCCCTCTAGATGTAGCAATGCCCCGAACCTTGTGGTTTCGGGGCATTGTTATTTCAGCGCTGATCCGGCAGATCAGGCAGCCGGAGCCGTGGTGCGGATCAGGTGGTCAAACGCGCTCAGTGCGGCAGTCGCACCGGCACCTGCGGCGATGACGATCTGCTTGTACGGCACATTGGTGCAGTCACCAGCGGCAA
This sequence comes from Comamonas sp. JNW, assembly GCF_003105075.1. NCBI lineage: Bacteria > Pseudomonadati > Pseudomonadota > Betaproteobacteria > Burkholderiales > Comamonadaceae > Comamonas > Comamonas sp. JNW. The sequence goes on along the minus strand of NZ_QETI01000015.1, from coordinate 53,904 downwards.
ACACGCCGGGCAGGTTGGTGTGGCCCTTGGCGTCGATCTCGATCTCGCCAAACGGGGTCAGCTGCACGGTATCCTTGAGCCAGCCGGTGTTGGGCAGCAGGCCGATCTGCACAAAGATGCCTTCGAGCGCGACGGTCTTGATCTCGTCGTTCGTGCGGTCCTTGTAGGTCAGGCCCGTCACCTTCTTGCCGTCACCGTTCACTTCGGTGGTCTGCGCATTCAGGATGACCGTCACATTGGGCAGGCTGCGCAGCTTGCGCTGCAGCACGGCATCGGCCTTCAGCTCGGCGGCAAACTCCAGCAAGGTCACGTGCTGGACCACACCGGCCAGGTCAATGGCCGCCTCGACACCGGAGTTGCCGCCACCGATCACCGCCACGGGCTTGCCCTTGAAAAGCGGGCCATCGCAGTGCGGGCAGTAGGTCACGCCCTTGGTGCGGTAGGTATCCTCACCGGGCACATTCATGTTGCGCCAGCGCGCGCCGGTCGACAGGATCACCGTGCGGGCCTTGAGCTTGGCACCCGACTCGGTCTCGATCTCGATCATGCCGCCCCCCTGCGCTGCGGGCGTCAGGGACTTGGCAGTCTGCAGATTCATGATGTCGACTTCGTAGTCGCGGATATGGCTCTCCATCGCGGCCGCAAACTTGGGGCCATCGGTCTTGCTCACGGAGATGAAGTTCTCGATATCCACGGTGTCGAGCACCTGGCCGCCCAGACGCTCGGCGGCAATGCCGGTACGGATGCCCTTGCGTGCCGCATAGATCGCAGCGGCTGCGCCTGCGGGGCCACCGCCGACAATCAGCACATCAAAGGCGTCCTTGGCCGAAATCTTCTGCGCCTCGCGGGCTGCCGCGCCGGTATCGACCTTGGCAACGATCTCGGCGAGCTCCATGCGGCCCTGGCCAAAACGCTGGCCGTTGACGAACACGGTGGGCACGCCCATGATTTCGCGCTCTTGCACTTCCTTTTGGAACAGGCCGCCATCGATCGCGGTGTGCGTGATCTTGGGGTTGAGCACGGACATCAGGTTCAGCGCCTGCACGACGTCCGGGCAGTTGTGGCAGGACAGCGAGTAGAAGGTCTCGAAGTGCAGCGGTGTGTCGATGTTCTTGACCTGCTCGAGCAGCTCAGCGGACTCCTTCGAGGGGTGGCCGCCCACTTGCAGCAGCGCCAGCACCAGCGAGGTGAATTCATGGCCCAGCGGCACACCGGCGAAACGCACGCCGACATCGGTGCCCGGGTTGGTGATCAGGAAAGACGGCTTGCGCACATCGGCCGCATTGTCTTCGACCACCGTGATCTTGTCGTTCAGTTCTTTGATATCGGCCAGCAGCTGGCGCACTTCTTTCGACTTGTCACCGTCATCCAGGGTCGCCACCAGCTCGACGGGCTTGGTCAAGCGCTCCAGGTAGGCTTTCAGTTGGGCTTTCATGGTGTTGTCGAGCATGGGACTTCCTTCAAACTTCTCGTGGCCCGCCTTGGGGCGTTGCAGCACTTTTCAAAAAACAAAGCCCGGGCGCCAGGCACCCGGGCGTCTACTACGTTGGAATTGCAGCAGTGATTAACAGCTTAGATCTTGCCAACCAGGTCCAGCGATGGAGCCAGGGTCTTTTCGCCTTCTTGCCACTTGGCAGGGCAGACTTCACCGGGGTGCGATGCCACGTACTGGGCAGCCTTGATCTTGCGCAGCAGGTCTTCTGCATTGCGGCCGATGCCTTCAGCGGTGATTTCCATCGCCTGGATCACGCCTTCTGGATCAACGATGAAGGTGGCACGGTCTGCCAGGCCTTGGCCTTCGCGCAGGCAGTCGAAGTTCTGGCTGATTTGCCAGGTTGGGTCACCCAGCATGGTGTACTTGATCTTGGCGATGGTGTCCGAGGTGTCGTGCCAGGCCTTGTGCACGAAATGGGTGTCGGTCGAGACGGAATAGACTTCCACGCCCAGCTTTTGCAGCTCAGCGTAGTGGTCGGCCACATCGCCCAGTTCGGTGGGGCAGACAAAGGTGAAGTCAGCAGGGTAGAAGAAGAACACAGCCCACTTGCCCAGGACGTCTTTTTCGGTCACTTCGATGAACTTGCCATCCTTGAATGCTTGCGTCGCGAAAGGCTTGATCTTGCTGTTGAGTACGGACATGGTGGTTTCCTTCTGTTGAGTAAAAAACGATTGACAGGAGTCAGTGTAGAAAGATCTTCATAATTGAGCAATTCAATTAATACAATCATTTAGATTTAAACAAGCTATTATTCAAGCACTGACCCAAGGCAGATAGCTATATGCGGGCTGGTGCCTATTTTGCAAGCCTGCGCAGTGCAGCACGCCTTGTTCGCTGCAACTTAGCACAGCGCCATGACAGCGCAGTTGCGCTGCAGCAAGCCGCATCATGCAAGCAAGGGACGGGCTGCGTCAAATGAGAACACGACTCAGCCTTACACGCAGCCAGAGCAAAAGCACGGGGGATAAGCACCGCTGGGTTTGGTTGCTTGACCTTTCGCAAGGACAATAGCCCCAACACCCGTTAATGACACAAGAGAAGGAGCCCACCATGAAAGGCGATCCCAAAGCCATCGGTTTTCTGCAAGCGCAGCTGAAAAACGAACTCACCGCGATCAACCAGTATTTTCTGCATTACCGCATGTACAAGCACTGGGGTCTGGACAAGCTGGCCAAGAAGGAATACGAGGAATCCATTGGCGAGATGAAGCATGCCGACTGGCTGATGGACCGCATCTTCATGCTCGACGGCCTGCCCAACCTGCAGGACCTGGGCAAGCTGCAGATCGGTGAAGACGTGCCGGAGGCACTGGCCTGTGACCTGCGCCTGGAGCAAGCCGCCCAAGCCACCATCAAGGATGGCATCGCCCACTGCGAAAGCGTGCGTGACTATGTCTCGCGCGACCTGCTGCAAAAGATCCTGGACGACACCGAAGAGCACATCGATTTTCTCGAAACCCAACTGGACCTGATCGACAAGGTCGGCATCCAGAACTACCTGCAGTCCATCATGGGCGAGGTCGAATAAGCCCCGCCTCCAGCAACGCCACGCAAAAAGGACCTTCGGGTCCTTTTTGTTGTATCTGCCGCACAAACCTGCTTGCATTGATGGTTAAACAATAATCATTCACAACTTCTATTACACTGCGCGTTCATCTTTCTTCGCACGCCAGCATCGTTTGTTTACCGATGCCAGCCAGCGCACCGGGTCACCCCACACTGCCATGCTGCGTGCACGACTATCCCTTCGCCTCGCGGTCTACAGGCCGCAGTTGGACGCCTTGGATGCCAGCACCTGCATCCACAGCGCAGCCTCCCTGCATGGCAGCGGTCAGGCCCGGTAAAGCTCAAGTGCTGACCCTTTCAGCGCGCCGTTTTCCGCGTTCAACACCCGATTACCATGTCTGACACCGCTATCCCATCAGCCGCGCCGCGTGCGCTGCACACCGCTTTACACACGGCCATGTGGGCTGCCCTGGCCTGCTGGGGCGGCAACGCATTGGCACAAAGCACGCAACCGGTAACTGCTACGCCGGCAGAAACCACGCTCGCCCCCATCACCGTGCAGGGTGAGACCGAGGCCGAGACAGCCACCGGCCCGGTCAAAGGCTTTGTCGCCAAACGCGCCATCTCGGCCACCAAGACCGACACCCCGCTGATCGAGACCCCGCAAGCGATCAGCGTGGTGACGCGCGACCAGTTTGAAGCCCAGGGCGTGACGACCCTGCGCGAGACCACACGCTATGCAGCGGGCATCAACTCCAGCTATTTCGACAACCGCGTCGACAGCTTCAAGGCGCGCGGCGGCGATGTCAGCCAGTACCAGGATGGCCTGCTGCGCACCTATGGCACCTACAACAACATCAAGGTCGAACCCTATACCTTGGAGCGGGTCGAGTTTCTGCGCGGCCCCTCTTCGGTGCTGTATGGCCAGGGCAGCGTGGGCGGCGTGCTCAACCTGACCAGCAAACGCCCGCTGGACCAGCCCCAGCGCGAGCTGCAGGTTCAGCTGGGCAGCCACAGCCGCAAGCAGATTGCCAGCGATATCACCGGCCCCATCGACGACGACGGGCGCTGGCTCTACCGCCTGGTGGCGGTGGGCCGTGACAGCAACACCCAGGTCGACCATGTCAAGGACGACCGCCTGGTCATTGCGCCGTCGCTCACTTTCAAGCCCTTTGCCGGCACCTCGCTGACCTTGCAGGCCATGTACCACAAGGACAAGAGTGGCTCGATCACCCAGTTCTTCCCCTGGCAAGGCACGCGCCTGTCCAGCCCCTACGGCCAGATTCCGACCAACACCTTCATCAGCGAGCCCAACTTTGACAAGTACGATTCCGAGAACAAGTCCTTTGGCTACCTGTTCAGCCACCAGCTGAACGACAGCTGGACCCTGCGCCAGAACCTGCGCCGCACCACCAGCGAGGTGGACTACCGCACGCTCTACACCAGCTTTGCCGCCAACGCCGCAGCGGGCCGCCCTGCCCGGCCGGTGTTCGATCCCGATGGCCGCACCGTGCAGCGCGATGCCGTCTGGCAGGTCAATGGCGGCCGCATGCTGCTGGTCGATACCCAGCTCGAAGGCAAGCTGCAGACCGGTGATGTGCAGCACACGCTGCTGGCCGGTATGGACTGGCAGCGCAATACCACCAGCCAGGCGAGCTGGCGCGCGCTGGGCACACCGCTCGATGTCTACAACCCGGTCTACGGCTCGTTCACGCCGCCCACGGCATCGCAATTGGTGCAGGCGCCCAATGTGTCGCAGCGCCAGCTGGGCTTCTACCTGCAGGACCAGCTGCGCTGGGGCGACTGGAGCGCCACGGCGGGCCTGCGCCGCGACCATGCCAAGACCGAGACCGAAGGCCGGCCCGCAGCCGCTGCCGACGATTCGGCCTGGACCAAGCGCGTAGGCTTGACCTACCAGGCCGGCGGCGGCTGGGCGCCTTATGTCAGCTATACCGAGTCCTTCCAGCCACTGGGCGGCGTGGACTTTTACGGCACGCCCTACAAACCGCAGCGCGGCAAGCAGGTCGAAGCCGGTGTGAAGTGGATTCCCGAAGGCCGGGGCATCTCGGGCTATGCGGCCGTCTACAGCCTGCGCGAGCAAAACCGCAAGACCAATGACCCGGCCAACCCGCTCAACAGCCTGCAGCTGGGTGAAGTCAAGACCCAGGGCTTTGAAGCCGAGATGACCGCCAGCCTGGCCAAAAGCTGGGACTGGACCGTCGCCTATGCCTATACCGACGCCAAGATCAGCCGCAGCAATGCGGGCGACCAGGGCCAGCGCGTGGCTGCCGTCTCGCGCCACATGGCATCGAGCTGGCTGATGCACCGCTTTGCCAGCCAGGGGCGCGGCGGCTGGAGTGTGGGCGCGGGCATGCGCTACACCGGCTCGCAGTGGTCGGGCACCAGCGCCATCGACACGCCCTCCTCGCTGCTGACCGATGCCATGGTGGCTTATGACAGCGGTGACTGGCGCCTGGCCTTCCATGCCAACAACCTGACTGACAAGGTCGTGATCACACAGTGCCTCTCACGCGGCGACTGCTTCTACGGCGAGCGCCGCAACTTCCTGCTGACTGCGACCTACCGCTACTGATCGCCACCGATCACCTGGATCGCGGGCAGCAAAATGCCCGCTCGGTGGATGCAAAAAAGGCTGCGATGACAACCGCAGCCTTTTGCCTTTCTGGCCAGCCGGACCATCAGGCAGCCACCGGCTCCGTGGTCGCCAGAAAATCCTGGCCAATGCGGCCGCCCAGCGCATGCACGCGCTCCAGAAAGCGCACCAGGAAGGCATGCAGGCCGGTGGCCAGCAGCTCATCGATGCGGCCATACTGCAGCTCGGCCAGGAGCAGGCCGGCCTGGCGCTGGGTTTCGGCCGAGTGGTCGTTGGCAACGGCCTGCAGAATCTGCACCACCTCGTACATGCTGGCATGCAAGGAGCGCGGCATGTCGCGCCGCAGGATCAGCATCTCGGCCACACGCTCGGGCGTGATCACATTGCGGTAGACCTTGCGGTAGACCTCGAAGGCCGAGACGCTGCGCAAGATCGCGCTCCAGTGGTAGAAGTCCGAGGGCTGGCTGCCCTTGCCCGGCTGGTAGGAGCCGTGGTAGTCGTTCTTGACGGCATGGAAACGCACATCCAGGAGGCGGGCCGTGTTGTCGGCCCGCTCGATGAAGGTGCCCAGGCGCAAGAACAAAAAGGCATCGTCTTGCAGCATCGTGCCCGAGACCACACCGCGCGAGAGGTGCGAGCGGTGCTTGACCCACTCGAAGAACTTGGCCGGATCGGTCTCGAACTTCTTGGCCTTGAACAGCCGGTTCATATCGAGCCAGGTCAGGTTCTGCGTCTCCCAGGCCTCGGTGGTCAAGGCGCCACGCACGGCACGCGCGTTCTCGCGCGCGGCCAGCAGGCAGCTGTAGATCGATGAGGTATTGGTCTCGTCGCGCACCATGAAGTGCAGCACCCCATCGAGGGTGATCTCGTCATGGCGCTCATAGTAGGCAGGCAGCAGCTCGCTGATGGACAGCACGCTTTGCCAGGCCTTGGTCGCTGCGGTCGCGGACTGCGGCAGCATGGAGGTCTCGTAGCTCACATTGAGCATGCGGGCTGTGTTCTCTGCCCGCTCGGTGTAGCGGGACATCCAGTAGAGGTGATCGGCGGTTCGGCTCAACATAGTGACATTCTTTCGCTAGGCAGATGGATGGCTTTCAAACAGGAACCTCCGGGTTCACTGCTGCATGCCATCCCATTCGCTGTAATCGTCCTCCGGGCCGCGCAGCACCCAGGTGTCCTTGGTGCCCCCGCCTTGCGAGGAGTTGACCACCAGCGATCCATCCTTGAGCGCCACGCGCGTGAGGCCCCCGGGCACCATCTGCACCTCCTTGCCGCTCAGCACAAAGGGGCGCAGATCGATGTGGCGCGGCGCAATGCCGCTTTCCACATAGGTGGGGCTGCTCGAGAGGCTCAAAGTGGGCTGGGCGATATAGCCATTGGGCTTGGCCTTGAGCACCGCGCGGAAGGCCTCGATCTCGGCGCGCGTGGAGGCCGGGCCGATCAGCATGCCGTAGCCGCCAGCGCCATGCACCTCCTTGACCACCAGCTCATCGAGGTGGTCCAGCACATAGGCCAGGTCATCGGGCTTGCGGCACATCCAGGTCGGCACGTTCTTCAGGATGGCCTCTTCGCCCAGGTAGAAGCGGATCATCGCCGGCACATAGGGGTAGACCGATTTGTCATCGGCCACGCCCGTGCCCACTGCATTGCAGATGGCCACATTGCCCTTGCGGTAGGCGCGCATCAAGCCGGCGCAACCCAGGGTGGAGCTGGAGCGGAAAACGGTGGGGTCGAGAAAGTCGTCATCGACACGGCGGTAGATCACATCCACCCGCTGCAGACCCTGCGTGGTGCGCATGTAGACCACATCATCGCGCACCAGCAGGTCCTGGCCTTCGACCAGCTCCACGCCCATCTGCTGGGCGAGGAAGGCATGCTCAAAGTAGGCGCTGTTGTACATGCCCGGCGTCAGCACCACCACCGTGGGGTTGTTGGCCGCCTGGTTGGGCGCGCTGGCACGCAAGGTGTCGAGCAGCATATCCGGGTAATGCGCCACCGGCGCCACCGCATGGCTGCTGAACAGGCTGGGAAAGAGGCGCATCATCATGCGGCGGTTTTCCAGCATGTACGACACGCCCGAAGGCACCCGCAGGTTGTCTTCGAGCACATAGTAGGTGCCGCTGCCGTCCACCTCGGCTGCGCGCACGATATCGATGCCGGCGATATGCGCATAGGTGTCCAGCGGCACATGCACGCCCCGCATCTCGGGCCGGTACTGGCTGTTGTCCAGCACCAGGTCGCGCGGAATGATGCCGGCCTTCAGAATTTCCTGGTCGTGGTAGACATCGTGGATGAAGCGGTTGAGGGCGGCCACGCGCTGCACCAGGCCCTTTTGCATCTGGGCCCACTCCTGCGAGGGGATGATGCGCGGGATCAGATCAAAGGGAATCAGGCGCTCGGTGCCCGAGCCGTCTTCGTCCTTTTCGCCATAAACCGCAAAGGTGATCCCTACGCGGCGGAATATCAGCTCGGCCTCCTCGCGCAGGGCCTGCATCTTCTCGAAGGGCTGCAGCTGCAGCCATTTGGCATAGCTTTGGTAGTGCGCTCTTTCGGCACCTGCTGCATAAGGCAGGCCCTGGTACATCTCATCGAACTTTTGCATCGCAAAATCCTTTCTGGCACCAGCAGCTTAGCAAGTTTCGCGCCACCCAAAACTAAGTACTAACCTTCATCAAGAATTAGTGCTTGATTTGTTTTGTTAATATCCAATATGCCGCTTGTCTGGCCCTGCTGGGCAGCCTGGTGGCGCCAATAGCGCGGCCGCTTTTGCCGCTCGCACAGCAGCGTCTGGGGCTGGTCGGAGCGCCAGTGCGCCGCACCGCAATGGACCGTGTTGCGCAGCACAATCTGCATCTCTTGGTAACGCTGCTGCACCCGCGCAGCCGGGTGCCTGAAGCGGTTGCGGTAGCCCGTTTGTGCCACCACCCAGCGCGGGAGCACCGCCTCCAGCAGCGGTCGCGTGGACGAGGTGTTGCTGCCGTGGTGCGGGGCCAGCATCAGATCGGCGCGCAACACCGACGGCTCGCCCGCATAGCGCTGCACCAGCGCCCCCTCCTGGGCCCGCTCAATATCGCCGGGCAACAAGGCGCTGGCCGCATGGCCGCCACGCGCGGCCGCCTCGATGCGCAGCACGCAGCTGTGGGCATTGCCCGAGCTATCCCTTGGAATGGAACTGTCTGTGGCACCCAGCTCCTGCGCCCCCGGAAACAGAACGCTGAAATGCACTCCATCCCAGGTCCACGTCTGGCTCGCAGCACAGTCTTGCCAGGGCGCTTCGGCAATGCCCAGGCGCTGCCGCTCATAGGGCAGCAGCGAGCCCAGCACGCCCACCGGCTGGAGCTGCTCCACCACCGCCTGGGCACCGCCCGTATGATCCACATGGGCGTGGCTGAGCACCAGCAGATCGAGCCGGCCGCTGTCCAGCCCGCGCACGCCCATCGCCCGCATTACCGGCACCACCACCCGGTCGCCTGCATTGCTGCCAGACCCGTACAACGGGCCCGCGTCATACAGCAGGCTGTGCCTGGCCGTCTGCACCACCACCGCCTGGCCCTGGCCCACATCCAGCGCCCAGAGCGCAAACTGGCCATGGGGCGGCCGCAGCGGCTGCCAGAACAACGCGGGCAGCAGGCAAGGCAGGCCCAGCAGCCGCAGGCGCCAAGGCCAGGGCAGCACCAGCCAGATGCCCCCCAGCACGGCAACGAACGCTGCCCAGCCCGGCGCTGCGGCCAGCCACAACGCGGCATGGGGCCAACTGGCCAGCCACTGCAGCGCCACCATCAAGGGCTGCAGCGCCCAGGCTGCGGCCGTCCACAACGGCGGCAGCACGGCGCCCAGCAAGGCCAGCGGCGTGACCACCCAGGTCACCCAGGGGATGGCCAGCAGATTGGCCACAAAGCCGACCAGCGACACCTGGCCAAACAGCAGCAGGGACAAGGGCGTGATCGCCAGGGTCACCACCCACTGCTCGCGCAGCAGCTTGGCGGCGGCAGCGCAGGCGCCGCGCAGGCCGCGCTGCGCCCTGCCCTGCTCGGGCAGCGCAGCGCTGCGGCTGCTGCCCCCTCGGTCGGATGCAAACAAGATACCGACTGCCAGAAAACTCAGCCAGAACCCCGCCTGCAGCAAGGCCATGGGCTGGGCCAGCACCACGCAGACACAGGTCAGCAGCCAGCGCATATGCCAGGGCCATTGCCGGCCAGTCGATGCCAGCGCGGCCACCACCACCAGCATCAGCACCGTGCGCTGCGCGGGAATGCCCCAGCCGCTGAACAGCGCATAGAGCCCCGCACACAGCACCCCGCCCCACAAGGCCACATGGGGTGCCGGCAGCCACAGACACAGCGCCGGGCTGCGCCGCCAGGCCATGCGGATCAGCGCCGCCGCCACCCAGGCAAACAAGGTGATATGCAGGCCCGATATCGCCATCAGATGGGCCACGCCGGTGGTGCGGAACACGCGCCAGTCCTCGCGGTCAATCGCACGCTGCTCCCCGGTCACCAGCGCCACCAGCACGCCGGCGATGCGCGCCTGCTCTGCCGCCTGCGCCTGGCCCGGCGGGGCAAGGCGCTGCACCATCGCATCACGCACCGCCTGCCGCCAGCGCTCTACCACATGGCCTTGGCCGGAGGCCAGCAGCTGCGGCCCCTGGGCCTGGCCGTGGCGCACATAGCCGCTGGCCTGCACGCCCTGCTCCCACATCCACATCTCGTAGTCAAAACCATGCGGATTGAGGCTGCCATGGGGGGCACGCAAACGCAGCGGCAGCCGCCAGCGCTGCCCCGCCTGCAGCAGCGGAAGATCAGCCTCTGCCGACGCAGGCGGCTCGGGCGCCACACCCGAAAAAGCCCGGTGGTCGGCGCGGTACCAGGACAGGTCGATCAGCGGCGGCACTGCCACCGGCGCACCCTTCTGCCCGCCTTGCCCAACCTGCCAGGCCTGCCCGGTCTTGAGCCGAAAGCGCTGGCCGCCGGTGATCGGCAAAGGCATGGCGACGATGACGCCCTCGACCTGCAGGTCTAGCCCTTCCAACGCTGGCAGCAGCTGCTTTTGCGCCTGATGGGCGGCACGCATGCCCGCCAGGCCCAAGGCCAGCGCAGCGGCAGCCAGACAGCACAGCGCGCGATCCAGCCACGGCAGCGGCCCGCGCCAGCGGCTCAGCAGCAAGCTGGCCACGGCCCCCAAGAGCGCCAATGCCGCGTACTGCCAGACAGGCGCCAAGCTGGCCTGCTGCAGTTGCAGGGCCGTACCCGCCAGGATGCCCCAGAGCCAGGCCGCCGGTCGCCAGTAGCCCGCCCAGCCCGGCCCCACACTGCGCTGGACTGCCCGCTTGCAGGAAGAGGTCTCCATCATCTCCACATGCTAGGCAGCGCTGCCTGCAGGTCCGATCAGGGCTTGCCCTAGAGTTCGCCGGCGCCCCTCTCAGGCGACATGGGAAACGGCGCCCTGGCAGGGCATTTGTGCCACACTGGGCGCTTTGCCCCGCCTCCACTTTTGAAAGGACTCCATGAGCGTTTACGACAAACTCCAGGCCCTCGGCATCAGCCTGCCGCCACTGGCGGTGCCCGCTGCCGCCTATCTGCCCTATGTACAGACCGGCAACATGGTGTTTTTGAGCGGCCATATCGCCCGCAAGGATGGCAAGCCCTGGGTGGCGCAGTTTGGCCGCAACATCAACACCGAAGAAGGCAAGCTCGCAGCCCGCGCGGTGGCCATCGACCTGCTGGGCACCTTGCAGCATGCCGCCGGTGGTGATCTGAACCGTGTCAAGCGCGTGGTCAAGCTGATGAGCCTGGTCAACAGCACCGGTGACTTCACCGAGCAGCACCTGGTGACCAATGGCGCCAGTGAGTTGTTCGCCGAAGTGTTTGGCCCTGAAAAGGGTGCCCATGCCCGCAGCGCCTTTGGCGTCGCCCAGATTCCGATGGGCGCCTGCGTCGAGATCGAGCTGATCGCCGAACTCGCTTGACACCTGCACCACGCGATGCGGCGCCCATGCCCTGCGGGTATGGCGCCGCATTGTTTTTGCATGCCACCGCAGTCGGCCATGCCTCTAAGATGCCTGTCTTCTACCCAGCAAGGACAACACCGGCATGAGCATCTACGACCAACTCAAAGCACTGAACATTGAACTGCCGCCCGTGCGCACACCGGCTGCGGCTTACGCACCGTTTGCACAAACCGGCCAACTGGTCTTTATCAGCGGCCACACGGCCAGCAAGAACGGCCAGCCCTGGACCGGCAAGCTAGGCAAGACCATGGACACCGCCGAAGGCCAGCAGGCAGCGCGCGCGGTCGCCATCGACCTGATGGGCACCTTACAAGCAGCAGTCGGTGGCGATCTGAACCGGGTCAAGCGCATTGTCAAGCTGATGAGCCTGGTCAACAGCACGGAAGACTTCACCGAGCAACATCTGGTCACCAACGGCGCCAGCGAATTGCTGGCCCAGGTGTTTGGTCCCGACAAGGGGGCGCATGCCCGCAGCGCCTTTGGCGTCGCCCAGGTCCCCCGGGGCGCCTGTGTCGAGATCGAACTCATCGCCGAAGTGGAATAAATCTGTTGATTAATCAATAGATTTTTCGCTAAATCCCTACAAAAGCCGCAGCCATGCGGCTTTCTTATGGGCGCCGTATCATGGCAATCGCTTACCGCATTCCCCTGCCTGATTGACACACCCCATGCAAGAGCCCCACCCCGCGTCCTCCTCCAGCAACACCACCCGCGGCAACGGCGGCTTTCAGCGCCTGCGCAGCGGCTGGCTGGTGGCCACTGCCTGCTCATTGGTAGCCTGCGCCTCCACCCCCGACGAGGACAGCCAGCGCCGCTACCAGGCATCGCCCCAGTATTCCTCGGCCGACAAGCGCTTTCAGAACCCGCCCAACCCGGCGGCCAAGCCCCATGCCGGCGGCTTTCAGATCTGGTCGCGCTTTTTGTTTGGCGACAAGAGCGGCACCACTCCGCAGGACAGTATTCCGGTCCACACCGTCACCCCGGCGCAGCTGCAAGCGCTGCCCACCGATGCCAACCATGTGATTCGGCTCGGCCACTCGTCGCACCTGCTCAAGCTCCAGGGCCAGTATTGGCTGATCGACCCGGTGTTTGGTGAGCGCGTATCGCCGTTCAGCTTTATCGGCCCCAAGCGCTTCCACCCCACGCCGCTGCCCTTGCAGGACCTGCCGCCGATTGCCGGTCTCATCCTGTCGCACGACCATTACGACCACCTGGACGAGCCGACGATCAAGTTCCTGCTGGGCAAGGTCGAGCGCTACTTTGTGCCGCTGGCCGTGGGCGCGCGCCTGCGCGACATGGGTGTGGCGTCCGAGCGCATTGTCGAGCTCGACTGGTGGCAGCAGGAGCAACACGCCGGTGTCGAGGTCACCGCCACGCCCAGCCAGCATTTCTCGGGCCGCACGCTCAATGACCGCAACAGCACGCTCTGGGCATCCTGGGTGCTGCAAACCGGCGGCCAGCGCATCTACTACAGCGGCGATACCGGCTACTTTCCCGGCTTCAAGGCGATTGGCGACAAGTTTGGCGCGATGGACCTCGCGCTGATGGAAAACGGCGCCTACGACGCCTACTGGCCCTCCGTGCACATGACACCGGAAGAAACCATCCAGGCCTTTACCGATGTGCGCGGCCAGGTGCTCTACAGCGTGCACAACAGCACCTTTGCGCTGGCCATGCACGGCTGGCGTGAGCCGCTGGACCGGCTCGCGGCGCTGGCGCAGCAGCAGGGCATCCAACTGGCCACGCCAGAAATCGGCGAGGTGCTGACCGTGGGCCAGCCGCGCAGCAACAAGCAGTGGTGGGAAGCGCTGCGTTAAGCGCTTTTTTTCCCTACGTCAGCACCGCTCGCCCAAGACTTACTCCACCTCGATCTGCGCGCGCTGCGCCACATCGCGCATCAGCGGCAGCTCGCGTTCCACCCGGGCCTGCAGCGCACGGCCATTGCCCCAGGCGGGCGTCAGGCCAATGCTTTCGAGCTTTTGCTGGGTAGCGGGCTGGGCCATCACATCGGCCAAGGCAGCTTCGAGCTTGGCGCGCACCGGCTCGGGCAGGCCAGCAGGCGCCAGGAACGCAAACCAGGTGCTCATGTCAAAACCAGGGTAGCCGCTTTCGGCCACGGTCGGCACCTCGGGCAGCAAGGCCAGGCGCTGGGCGCCCAGCGCGGCAATCGGCTTGATCTTGCCGGCCTTGATGAGCGGCGTGGTCGCCACCACGGTGTCCACCGCCAACTGCACCTGGCCCCCCATCAACGCGGTCAGGCTCGGTGTGCTGCCGTTGAAGGGCACATGCAGCATGCGCATGCCGGTTGCCGTCTTGAGCATCTCGCCGGCAAAGTGCACCGACGAGGCCGGGCCGAAGGAGCCGTAGGAAAAGCGGTCCGGCGCCGCCTTCGATTGCGCCACCAGGTCCTGCAGCGATGTGGCCTTGACGGCATTGTTCGCCACCAGCACCAGACCCATGTCAGCCACCAGGCCCAGCATGCTGAAGCTGCGCATCGGGTCATAGGGCAGCGCCTTGCGCACCACCGGGTTCATCGCCAAGGTGGAGCTGGCACCCAGAAACAAGGTATAGCCATCGGCAGCCGACTTGGCCACCTGGCCGCCCGCCACGGCCGTGCCTGCCCCCGGCCGGTTCTCCACAAACACCGACTGGCCCAGTTTGTCACTGAGCTGCGAGGCCAGCAGCCGTCCCAATATATCCGTGGCCCCGCCGGGTGCAAAAGGCACCACCAGCTTGATCGCACGGTCAGGGTAGCCCTGCGCCAGCACTGGGCGCCATGCCAGGCCGGCAGCGCCTGCGGCCAGGTAGGTCAAAAAGCGGTGACGGGATATCGGCATGGACATGGGATCTACCTTTTTTGCGGAAAACGAGGGCAAGGGAGGGATCAGACAGGCGTTGCAGCAACGCCTTCCTGGGTGGGAGCGCAGCCTTAGAAGACGCGCCGGGTCAACGATCTACAGCGTGCTGTCAGCCCAGCAAAGGGCTGCGCACCCGGGCATGGCCGCTGGCCTGGTCATAGGCATGGCCGATTTGCAGCAGCGCCTTGTCCGACTGCGTGGGCCCGATGATCTGCAGGCCGGCAGGCAGCCCGTTGGGGCCAAACCCGGCCGGTACCGACAAGGCCGGCAAGCCCGCCATCGTGGCGCCCACCACCGTCTGCATCCAGCGGTGGTAGGTGTCCATGCTGCGGCCGCCCACGGCATTGGGCCAGTCCAGCTCGGCGTCGAACGGAAACACCTGCGCAGCGGGCAGCACGACAAAGTCATAGCGCTCGTACAGGCGGCGCAGCACCTCGTACCAGCTGCTGCGCACCTTGGCGGCGGCATAGATATCCATGCCCGACAGCGCGCGGCCGCGCTCCATCTCCCACAGCGCCTCGGGCTTGAGCAGCGCACGCTTTTGCGGGTCGTCATACAGCGCCGCATTGGCGCCTGCCACGCTGAAGCTGCGCAGATCAATCCAGGCGCGCCACAGCTGCTCCAGGTCAAAGTCGGGCAGCACCTCATCGACCGTGCAGCCGATGTCGGCAAAGGCGCCCAGCGCCGCGCGGCAGGTCTCGAGCAGGCCCGGCTCGGTGGGCAGGTGCCCGCCCAGGTCACCCAGCCAGGCGATCTTGCGGCCCCGGAAATCGCGCTCCAGGCCCTGGCCCCAGTCCTGCGCGCCTTCGCTGCGGCGCGTGAGCGGCAAGCGCGCATCAAAGCCCGCCTGCACCGACAGCAGCAAGGCCAGATCGGGAATATCGCGTGCCATGGGCCCGGCCACGCTGAACTGCTGGAAGAACACCTCATCGCCCGGGCCATGCGGCACGCAGCCCACGGAGGTGCGCAGGCCGTAGACATTGTTGAAGGCCGCCGGCGTGCGCAGCGAGCCCATCATGTCCGAGCCATCTGCCACGGGCAGCATGCGCAAGGCCACCGCAACGGCTGCACCGCCGCTGCTGCCACCGGCCGAGCGGCTCTGGTCAAAGGCATTGCGGGTGGTGCCGTAGACCGGGTTGTAGGTGTGGCCGCCCAGGCCAAATTCCGGTGAATTGCTGCGCGCCACAAAGAGCGCTCCGCCCGCGCGCATGCGCTCAAAAATCACCGCATCGCTGCTGCTGACCTGGCCCTGGAAGATCGGCGAGCCCTTGGTGGTGACCATGCCGGCGGCCGGCGAAATGTCTTTGGGCGCCTGCGGAAAACCGTGCAGCGGCCCGCGGCTCTTGCCCTGGGCCAGTTCGGCATCGAGCTGTGCGGCTTGGGCCAGCAGCGGCTCGCACGGCATGGGCGCGACCAGCGCATTCACCTGGGGGTTCAACCGGTCAATCTGGCCCCAGAAGGCCTGCAGCACCTCGGTGCAGGACAACTCGCGCCGCTGGATGGCTGCCGACAGCGCCACGGCGCTCAACTCGACGATGCTGTGGTCGGCAGGAACAGGCTGGGATGGCATGGAATGTATGTCTCTTGGATGTCAGAAAAATCCAGCATAGGCAATGCGGCCTATTTCGACAATCACAATTTTTTGCGGTTATCGTTGCGTTTTTTGCAAAGCAGACCATGACTCCCTCGCAGCACCTCCAGGACACCGCCATCCGCTACTTTCTGGAAGTCGTGCGCAGCGGCTCGGTGAGCGAGGCCGCACTGCGCCTCAATGTCTCTGCCTCGGCCGTCAGCCGCCAGATCGCATCGCTGGAGGAAGTGCTGCAGGTGCCGCTGTTTGAGCGCCGCCCGCGCGGCATGGTGGCCAGTGCGGCCGGTGAGCTCTTGGCCACCCATGCCAAGCGCCATGCCTTGGATGCCGAGCGCGTGGTCGCCGATATCGAGGCACTGCAAGGCCTGCGCCGGGGCCAGGTGCGGGTCTGCGCATCGGCCGGCTTTGCGTTTGAGTTTTTGCCTCTCGCGATGGCCACGTTTCGCGAGCAGCACCCGGGCATGCAGTTCCAGCTGGTCTCGGCCTCGCCCGCCCAGGTGACCCAGGCGGTGCGCAATGGCGAGGCCGATGTGGGCCTGACCTACAGCCGCGCCGCCGTGCGCGATATCGATGTGCAGCACCGCCAGAATTCGCCGGTCATCCTGATCATGCCACCCGGCCACCCACTGGCCCGTTTTGCCACCGTCAGCCTGGCGCAGATGCAGCCCTACCCGCTCGCGCTGCTGGACGACGGCAATACCGCGCGCCAGCTGTTTGACATTGCCAGCGGCCAGCGCGGCCTGGTGTTTGACCCGGTGCTCGAGAGCGGGCAGTTCGATGCGCTGGTGCGCTTTGTGCTGCACGGCGGCGGGCTCACCCTGGGCGGCGAGGTCACCGTGCGCGAGTATGTGCGCCGGGGCCTGCTGCACACCGTGCCCATCCGCGAGCGCGGCATGCATGCGCGCTCCATCGAGCTGCAAACGCTGACGGGCCGCAACCTGCCCCGGGGCGTGCGCGCTTTTGTCGACCATCTGCGGGCGCTGTTGCCCGCGCCGCGCTGATCGGCGCTGCAACGGCGGGCCATGAAAAAGCCCTGCCGGGCAATGCCGGGCAGGGCTTGGTCGTGCATGACCGCGCGCTTTATTCGACGCGGAACACGGCGCTGGGCTTGAAGCCCAGGTCTGCGAGCTTGCCCTTTTTGGCGCGTCCGGCCTTGGCGTTGTTGAGGCTGCGGATCTCAAGGGTTTCCTCACGGGCCTTGCCGCCGCGCCCCAAGCCTTCGATGCGGATGCTGCGCGTGTAGACGGCCACACCGGCCAAGCGGTCCTTGTCTTCCAGGTCAATGAGCTTGAGCCCCTTGCCGCCCTTGGCCATGTGGTTGAGCTCGCCGATCTCGAAGGTGAGGATGCGGCCACCCACCGAGGCGCAGGCCACGTGGCTGGCATCGGCCAGCGGCTGGCTACCGCTGCTGCCCGAGATATGCGAGGGGGCGCAGAGCGTGTCGCCCTCGTCCAGGCTGACAAAGGCCTTGCCGCCCTTTTGGCGTGAGACCATGTTTTCCACCAAGGCCGTGAAGCCATACCCCGCGCTGCTGGCCAGCAACAAATGGGCCGACAGCGGACCGGCAAAGTAGTACTGGATCTGGGTGCCCGCTTCCAGCTCCATCAAGGTGGTCACCGGCTGGCCATCACCGCGGCCGCCGGGCAGGTTGGCCACGGCGACCGAGTAGACCCGGCCGTTGCTGCCAAAGACCAGCAGCTGGTCGACCGTGCGGCATTCAAAGGTGCCATAGAGGCTGTCACCCGATTTGAAGCTGAAGCTGTCGGCCGCATGGCCGTGGCCGGTACGCGCGCGCACCCAGCCTTTTTCCGACACGACGACGGTGACCGGCTCATCGACCACCTTGACTTCGGCAACCGCCTTTTTCTCTTCCTGGATCAAGGTGCGGCGCGCATCGGCGAACTGCTTGGCGTCCGCTTCGATCTCCTTGACCATCAGGCGCTTGAGCGAGGCGGGGTTGGCCAGAATGTCTTCGAGCTTGCCCTGCTCTGCGCGCAGCTCGCTCAGCTCCTGCTCGATCTTGATCGCTTCCAAGCGGGCGAGCTGGCGCAGGCGGATTTCCAGGATGTCGTCGGCCTGGCGCTCGCTCAGGTCAAAGCGCGCCATCAGCGCGGCCTTGGGCTCGTCGCTGGCGCGGATGATGGCGATCACCTCGTCGATATTGAGCAGAATGGTCTGCCGGCCTTCCAGGATATGGATGCGGTCGAGCACCTTGGCGAGCCGGTGCTCGGAGCGGCGCGTGATCGTCGTCTGGCGGAACTCGATCCACTCTTCCAGCATCAGGCGCAGCGACTTTTGCGTGGGCTTGCCGTCGATGCCGATCATCGTCAGGTTGACCGACGAGGAGCTCTCCAGGCTGGTGTGCGCCAGCAGGCAGGTGATCAGCTCGGACTGCGGCGTCTTGCCGGTCTTGGGCTCGAACACCAGGCGCACGGCCGCATCCTTGCTCGACTCGTCGCGCACCACATCGAGCAATGACAGCACCGTGGCCTTGAGCTGGCTTTGCTCCTGGGTCAAGGTCTTCTTGCCGGTCTTGATCTTGGGGTTGGTCAGGTCCTCGATCTCTTCGAGTACCTTTTGCGAGGAAACGCCCGGCGGCAGCTCGTTGACGACCAGCTGCCACTGGCCACGCGCCAGCTCTTCGATGGTCCAGCGCGCACGCACCTTGATCGAGCCGCGCCCCGTACGGTAGGCGTCGGCAATGTCCTTGTCGCTGCTGATGATCTGGCCGCCACCGGGGAAGTCCGGGCCGGGGATGATCTGCTGCAGGTCGAAGTCGGTCATCGCCGGCTTCTTGATCAGCGCCACGCAGGCATCGGCCACCTCGCGCAGGTTGTGGCTGGGGATTTCGGTGGCCAGGCCCACCGCAATGCCGCTGGCGCCGTTGAGCAGCGAGAACGGCAGGCGCGCCGGCAGCTGGCTGGGCTCCTGGGTGGAGCCGTCGTAGTTGGGCACAAAGTCCACCGTGTCCATGTCGATCTCGTCGAGCAGCAGGCTGGTGATCTTGGACAGGCGCGCCTCGGTATAACGCATGGCCGCTGCGCCATCGCCATCGCGGCTGCCAAAGTTGCCCTGGCCGTCGATCAGCGGGTAGCGCTGGGCAAAGTCCTGGGCCATGCGCACCAGCGCGTCATAGGCCGATTGGTCGCCATGCGGGTGAAAGCGGCCCAGCACATCACCAACGACACGGGCGCTTTTGACCGGCTTGGCCGCCGTCGCGCGGTTGGGGCCGCTGTAGCCCAGGCCCATGCGCTCCATCGCAAACAGGATGCGTCGCTGCACGGGCTTCAAGCCATCGCAGACGTCTGGCAGTGCGCGGCCCTTGACCACCGACAGCGCATATTCCAGATAGGCGCGCTGCGCGTAATTGCCCAGGTCCAGGCTGTCGCCGTCCTCGGGCACCGGGTTGGACAGCAGGTCCTGACCGTTCTCTTCACTCATAGGGGTTCAGCTTTCTTTGCTTGTGGCACGGCTGCGCGCGGCTGGCTTGGGTTCGATTGTTTATTCAGCGGCGTGGGCAGCAGGACATCAGATATCAATTTCGACCTCGTGGCCGTGCAGCTCCATCAGGTCGCGGCGGGCCGCAGCCTCGCCCTTGCCCATCAGCTGGGTCATGACCTCACGGGTTTGCAGCACATCGGTCTGGCTCAGACGCACCGGCAGCAGGCGGCGGGTGTCCGGGTTCAGCGTGGTTTCCCACAGCTGCTCGGCATTCATCTCGCCCAGGCCCTTGAAGCGGCTGACCTGGCATTTCTCGCGCGGCACACCATCCTTGGCGGCCTTGTCGAAGATGGCATGCATCTCGGCCTCGTCGAGCGCATAGACCTTGGCCGCAGGCTTTTTGCCCCGGGCAGGAATATCGACGCGAAACAGCGGCGGCCGCGCCACACAGACATGGCCCTTGTCGATGAGCTGCGGGAAATGCTTGAAGAACAGGGTCAGCAGCAGCACCTGGATGTGCGAGCCGTCCACGTCGGCATCGCTCAGGATGCAGATCTTGCCGTAGCGCAGACCGCTCAGGTCCACCTCGTCATCGGGGCCATGCGGGTCCACGCCAATGGCTACCGAGATATCGTGGATTTCGGTATTGGCAAACAGGCGGTCGCGGTCCACTTCCCAGGTGTTGAGTACCTTGCCGCGCAGCGGCAGGATGGCCTGGGTTTCCTTGTCGCGGCCCATCTTGGCGCTGCCTCCGGCCGAATCACCCTCGACCAGAAACACCTCGTTATAGGCCAGGTCGCGGCTTTCACAATCGGTCAGCTTGCCGGGCAACACGGCAACGCCGCTGCCCTTGCGCTTTTCCACCTTCTGGCCGGCGCGCTGGCGCGTCTGCGCCGCCTTGATCGCGATCTCGGCGAGCTTCTTGCCGTATTCGACGTTCTGGTTGAGCCACAGCTCCAGCGCTGGCCGCACCATGCCCGAGACCAGGCGTACGGCATCGCGCGAGTTCAGGCGCTCCTTGATCTGGCCCTGGAACTGGGGATCGAGCACCTTGGCCGAGAGCACATAGCTGGCACGGGCAAACACATCCTCGGGCATCAGCTTGACGCCCTTGGGCAGCAACGAGTGCAGCTCGATAAAGCTCTTCACGGCCTGGAACAGGCCATCACGCAGCCCGCTTTCATGCGTGCCGCCCGCCGTGGTCGGGATCAGGTTGACATAGCTCTCGCGCACCGGCTGGCCTTCGTCGGTGAAGGCCACACACCAGGAGGCCCCTTCGCCCTCGGCAAAATGGTCATCGCTGCGGCCGGCAAAGCCCTCGCCCTCGAACACGGGGATGATCGGGTCGACCGGCAGGGTCTGCAGCAGGTAGTCCTTGAGGCCACCCTTGTACTGCCAGGTCTGGGTCTCGCGGCTCTTGTCCTGCGTCAGCTGCACGCTCACGCCGGGCATCAGCACGGCCTTGCTGCGCAGCAGGTGTACCAGCTCGCCCATCGGCAGGTGGCTGGATTCGAAATACTTGCCATCGGGCCAGACGCGCACCGTCGTGCCCTGCTTGCGGTCCCCGCTGACCATCGCGCGCACCTGCAGCGGCTCGACCACATCGCCACCGGCAAAGGCCATCGTGGCGACCGAGCCATCGCGGTGCACCGTCACCTCCATGCGGGTAGCCAAGGCATTGGTCACCGAGACACCCACGCCATGCAGACCGCCCGAGAAGCTGTAGGCGCCGCCCTGGCCCTTGTCGAACTTGCCGCCCGCGTGCAGGCGGGTGAACACCAGCTCCACCACCGGCGCATGCTCTTCGGGGTGCATGCCAAACGGAATGCCCCGGCCATCGTCCTCGACACTGATGGAGCCATCGGTGTGCAGATAGACGCGGATCTTCTTGCCAAAGCCGGCGAGGGCCTCGTCGGCCGCGTTGTCGATCACCTCCTGGATGATGTGCAGCGGATTGTCGGTACGGGTATACATGCCCGGGCGCTGCTTGACCGGCTCAAGCCCCTTGAGAACCCGTATCGAGCCCTCTGCGTATTCACTGGTAGACGTGTTTTTGCTTGCCATAACTTTCCATTCTAGCGGCTGCCATTGTAAATAGCTGTATAGATAAACAGGTGGAACTTGTTGACGATTCACGACGCTTGGCCGCAAAAGCCTGCAATGGGCTTGGACAGCCACCGGGCAATATGCGGGCGACAGCCGGTTTTTGGCGTTGGAGTAACAATTTCTAGAACGTGCTTACGATCTCCCCGCGCGTAGAGACCGCAATCACGTTCTTAAATAACGAGACACATCCCCTGACTATGCAAAACAACGCACAACGATTGTCCATGGCCCGCGTGCTGCTGTGTGGCGGCGCCGTAGTGACCCTGTCCATGGGCATCCGCCACGGTTTTGGCCTCTGGCTGCAGCCGATCACCCAGGAGATGGGCTGGACGCGTGAGTCCTTCGCCTTGGCGCTGGCGGTGCAAAACCTCAGCTGGGGCCTGATCGGCATCTTTACCGGCATGCTGGCCGACCGCTTTGGCGCCAGCAAGGTGCTGGTCTGCGGCGCGCTGCTGTACGCGCTGGGCCTGGCCGGCATGGCCTGGGCGCCCAATACGCTGATGTTTGCGCTCACCGCCGGCCTTTTGATCGGCATGGCGCAAACGGGCACCACCTATGCGGTGATCTATGGCGTCATCGGGCGCCAGTTGCCAGCCGAGAAACGCTCCTGGGCCATGGGGGTGGCCGCGGCCGCGGGCTCCTTTGGCCAGTTCTTCATGGTGCCGGTCGAGGGCCAGCTGATCGCCAGCCTGGGCTGGCAGAACGCGCTGCTGGTCTGCGCAATCCTGGTGCTCACCATCGTGCCGCTGGCCATTGCGCTGCGCGAGCCCAATTTCCACGCGCTCAAGCACAGTGCTGCCGGTGGCGCGCAGCAAACCATTGCCCAGGCTGTGGCAGAGGCCTTTCGCAACCCCAGCTTTTTGCTGCTGACCGCAGGCTACTTTGTCTGCGGCTTCCAGGTGATGTTCATCGGCGTGCACATGCCCAGCTACCTGAAGGACTTCGGCCTGCCGCCGCATGTGGCCAGCTATTCGCTGGCGCTGATCGGCCTCTTTAACATCTTTGGCACCTACCTGGCCGGGTCGCTCGGCCAGCGCATGGCCAAGCGCTACCTGCTCTCGGGCATTTATTTCATCCGCGCCATCGCCATCGTGGTTTTCCTGCTGGTGCCCTTGTCGCCCTGGTCGGTCTATGTCTTTGCCGCAGTGATGGGCTTTTTGTGGCTGTCCACCGTGCCGCTCACCAACGGCGCCATCGCGCAGATCTTTGGCGTGCAGCACCTGTCCATGCTCAGCGGATTTGTGTTCTTCAGCCACCAGATCGGCAGCTTCCTGGGCATCTGGTTGGGCGGCTACCTCTATGACCGCACCGGCAGCTATGATGTGGTTTGGTATGTGGCCATTGGCCTGGGCGTATTCGCCGGCCTGGTCAATCTGCCGGTCAAGGAAGAGCCCGTGCAGCGGCTGCCGCTGGCGGCCTGATAACCGAACTTTCATGCAACAGCCTGCACCACCCACCGCCCCCACTGCTGGCGCCGCGCCGCTGCGCGGCTGGCAGCGCGCCGCCATCTGGCTACTGGTGGCGGTGCTGCTGGCGCTGGTGTTCATGCTCTACGCGCAATCGGAATTCATGGTGCAGATGGCTGACCATGTCTGGGCCTGTTTCTAGCGCATGCCCCATAGCCACGCCCCCTCGCCCTGGATCACCCGCTTTGCGCCACTGATACCTGCAGGCGCCCAGGTGCTGGACCTGGCCTGCGGCCAGGGCCGCCATGCCCGCTACCTGCAGGCCCAGGGCTTGCGGGTAACCGGCGTTGACCGCGATGGCGCGGCGCTGCAGTCGCTGCAGGCGGACACGGCGGGAGAATGGCTGCTGGCCGATGTCGAAAACGGGGCCTGGCCGCTGGAAGGCCGGGCGTTCGACGCGGTGGTCGTCACCCACTATCTGTGGCGCCCGCTATGGCCGCACATTCTGGCCAGTGTGGCGCCCGGCGGGCTGCTGCTGTACGAGACCTTTGCCCAAGGCAATGCCGCCTATGGCAAGCCTTCCCGGCCCGACTTCCTGCTGCAGCCCGGCGAGCTGCTGCAAGTCTGTGCCAGCTGGTCTGTCATCGCCTATGAGGCAGGGCTGCTGCGCAACCCGGACCGGGTGGTGCAGCGGATTGCGGCACGCCGCCCGCTGGACGGGGCGCCCATCCCGGCTGCGCTGCTGGCCTGAGCCCCGGCCCGCTTTGCATAACTTTGCGGCGCACGCAATGGCGCCCGCTCCTGCGCCAAGCCAATAGGCATGCGGTTTTCGCTTTGTCACACCTGCCACAAAGCTGGCCCAACTTCCTCCACATTTGGCTCCTATAGTTCAGTCATGGGCTCTGCGGAGAGGCGTAAACACACTCCAGTTTCTCTGTTTCACCCGCTTCTTTCTGTCCCACACCAGATCGCGGCCTGGCCGCAGAGCCTCTTTTTACAAAGGAATGCCATGAGTTCTCAACCACTTCGCCACCGTCTGCTGTGCAGCACCGCCGTGACTGCAGCCCTCTGGATCGCCACCGCCCAGGCTTACGCGGCCAGCCCCGCCAAGCCCGCGCCGTCCAAGCAAGCCATTGAGGCCTGCCAGGGCAAGAAGGCCGGCGAAGCCGTGCAACTGACACTGGACAACGGAAAAACAGCCAAAGCCACCTGCCGCATGGTCGGCAAGCAGCTGGTGGCGCAGCGCGGCGCCTCCATCGGGCCCTAAGGGCCGGTGATGACGTCCTGATCAAGCAACCCTTTTACACACCCACGCACTGTGTAAGAGAATAGCCGGGCAGGCATTGCGTCTGCCCGTTTTGCCGTTTGTGCCCACACCGCCATTGCCCCACCCGCCCTCTGTGACCACACCCCGACTTCAGCTGTTTCGCTTTACCCGTCTGCAAACGCGGGTGCTGCTGGCCATGGTGCTGCTGCTGCTGGGCCTGCTGCTGGGGTTTTTCGGCTTTTCGTACTGGAGCCTGCAGCGCGGTCTGGGCGGCTATGTGGCGCAGATCGAGCTGGGCCGGCTGGAGTACCTGGAGAGCCAGCTGCGGCGCGAGTATGCCAAGGATCCGCACTGGGTCTCGCTGACGTCGGAGCGCTGGAATGCGCTGACCCGCTTTGGCAGCCAGGCGGCCGTGCCCGTTTCGCCCCCGGCGGAGAGCGAGGCGCCGCGCCGCGCCACGATTGGCCCCATGCTGACCCAGCAATTGCGCCCCATTGAACGCCACCCCCTCTCCCAGCGTTTGGGCCTGCTCGACAACCAGGGCAAGCTGCTGGCCGGTGTGCCGCCCACACCAGGCAGCGCCAAAAACCCGCTGTTCGACAGCCAGCATATGCTGATCGGCACCTTGACGCTGAACCAGCCCGAAGACCTGAAAAACCAGATCGACAGTGCCTTTTTGAAGGAGCACCTGGTGTTCCTGGCCATCACCGGTCTGCTGGGCCTGCTGCTGGCCGGGGCCCTGTCCTGGTGGCTGAGCCGGCGCTGGATTCGCCCCATCGAGGCATTGAGCGAAGGCGCCAAGGCCTTTGCCAGCGGCCAGCTCGACTACCGCATTGCAGTCGCAGGCCACGACGAGCTGGTGGAGCTGGCCGACCGCTACAACCACATGGCCGAGCAGCTATCCCAGGCCCAGGCCCAGCAGCATGAATGGCTGACCCAGGTGGCCCATGAGCTGCGCACGCCGCTGGCCGCAGTGCGGGCCGAGATCGAGGCAGTGCAAGACGGCATCCGCAGCTTTGATTCGCAAACCGCTGCGCGCCTGCACCGCCAGATTCTGCGCTTGACCCAGCTGGTCAGCGACATGCGCGCCACCATTCCCACGGCCCTGGTCGTGCACGCGCCCGAGGCCGCCCCCGCGCTGCAGCTGACCGCCCACCTGCCCGCCACGGCCCGCCCGCTCGATATGCGGGCGCTGACCATCGAGGCCGTGGAAGCCGTGCAGATCCGCTTTGGCCAGGCCGGCATCGCACTGCCCACGGCGCAAGAGCTGCTGCATGCGCTGCCGCCCGCCTGGGTGCAGGGCAATGCCCAGCAGCTGCATCAGGTGCTGAGCAATATTCTGGAAAACAGCCTGCGCTACACCGATGCCCCCGGGCGGCTGAGCATCAGCGCCAGCTTGCACGGGCCCGCGCCCGAGTCGGGCCAGCGCTGGCTGGAGCTGCACCTCGATGACAGCAGCCCCTCCGTGCCGCCTGCAGAGCTGCCCCGCATTTTTGAACGCTTTTACCGCGTAGAGACTTCGCGCAGCCGCGCCAGCGGCGGCTCGGGCCTGGGGCTAGCGATTTGCAAAAGCATTGTGCAAGCCCATGGAGGACAATTGCAGGCCTCCATCTCGTCCTTGGGCGGGCTGCGCCTTACCTTGATCCTGCCCTTGATACACCCTGTTGCATGAACACTGCCAAACCCCGCATTTTGTACGCCGAAGACGAGGCCGATATTGCCTCGGTGGTCATCGACTACCTGCACCATGCCGGCTTCGAGGTCGAGCATTTTGCCGATGGCAGCCAGGCCATGGCGGCGCTGCGCGCACGCCCGCCGCAGCTGGCCATTCTTGACCTGATGCTGCCCGGCACCGATGGCCTGAGCATTCTGCGCGAATGCCGCGCCCGCCAGATCTGCCCCGTCATCTGCCTGACTGCCAAGGTCGAAGAAGTGGACCGCCTGGTGGGCCTGGAGATGGGCGCCGACGACTACATCTGCAAGCCATTTTCACCGCGCGAGCTGATTGCCCGCGTCAAGGTGATCTTGCGCCGCCATGCGCCGCCCGCCCCTGGTGCGGCAGCCAGCCTGGCCGCCAGCGACTGGCAGCTGGACGAGACCACCAGCCAGGCCAGCTGGCGCGGCCAGGACCTGGGCCTGACGCGGCGCGAGTTTGCATTGCTGCACATCCTGCAGCGCCACCCCGGCAAGATCTACCCGCGCAGCCAACTGCTGGACCTGGCCTATGCCGATGCGCTGGAGGTGAGCGACCGCGCGATCGACAGCCATATCAAGAACCTGCGCAAGAAGCTGCGCACCGTCATGGGCGATGACGCGGACTGCATCCGCTCGATCTATGGCGTCGGCTTTGCCTTTGAAGGCTAAAGCCACGATTCAATCCCGCGTGCTGGGGCTCCAGAACGCCTGGCGCACGCCCGGCTTGGCCGCCAGCTGCTGCACCATCGCATCGAGCTCGTCACCCTCCACCGATTGCGCGGCCAAGGTCGCTTCGATGACGACCTCGGCCTCGCCAAAGGGCTGGATGTCGATGTCGCCAGGCGGGTAGCCGCCGCGCTCGAGCACATCCTGCAGCATGGCCAGCGCCAGCCGCTGGTGCAGGCGCTCGGCCACGACAAACACGGCATTGGTCATTTCGGCGGAGGCCACATCCAGCGGCTTGCGGTTGATGGCGTTGACCAGCGGCCGCAGCAAGGTATTGGCCGCCAGCACCAGCACGGTGCCCAAGGCCGCCTGCACGATCAGATCGGCGCCTGCCGCAGCGCCCACTGCGGCTGATCCCCACAGTGTCGCAGCCGTGTTCAGACCGCGCACATTTCCCTCTTCGCGCATGATGACACCGGCGCCCAGAAAGCCGATGCCCGAGACCACATAGGCCATCACACGCACCGCGCCATCCGGCCCGGCAATGGTGTTGGCGCTGTCGACAAAGATGGCCGCCCCAACGGCGACCAGCACATTGGTGCGCAGCCCGGCCGTGCGTTGGCGGTACTGGCGCTCCAGGCCAATGACGGTGCCCAGCACAAAGGCCGTGACCAGGCTGATGGCCGTGTTGATCAGCGAATTGAGTTGTGTGTAGTTCAGCGCTTCGAGCATGGCGCCCTCCTCTGTAAATGATTATTTTTAACGCTGTTTATTGCCAGCCGTAGCGACGGATGTACCACTTTTTCATGACTTGCGTAAGACCCATATAGGCCAGCAACACGGCAACGAGGAACACAAAGTACAGGCCAGGCAGGGGCTCGAGCTTGAAATAAGGGGCCAGCGCACCCATGGGCAGGTAGATGCCGATGGCGACCACCACCAGGGTCATCAGGCCCACCGGCCAGGCAGCGCGGCTTTGGATAAACGGAATGCGCATGGTGCGGATCATGTGCACGATCAGCGACTGCGTGAGCAGTCCCACGACAAACCAGCCCGACTGGAACAGCGCCTGGCGCTCGGGCGTGTTGGCGCCAAACACCTTCCACATCACGACAAAGGTGGTGATATCGAAGATGGAGCTGATGGGGCCGAAGAACAGCATGAAGCGGCCCACATCGGCGGGGTTCCAGCGCTGGGGCTGGGTCAGCAGCTCGGGATCGACATGGTCAAACGGAATCGCCGATTGCGAGAAGTCATACACCAGGTTCTGCACCAGCAGCTGCATCGGCAGCATGGGCAGGAAGGGAATGAAGGCACTGGCAATCAACACCGAGAACACATTGCCAAAGTTCGAGCTCGCCGTCATCTTGATGTACTTGAGCATGTTGGCAAAGGTGCGCCGGCCTTCCTGCACGCCCTGGTCGAGCACCATCAGGCTCTTGTCCAGCAAGATGATGTCGGCCGCTTCCTTGGCCACATCGACGGCCGTGTCCACCGAGATGCCGATATCGGCGGTGCGCAGCGCAGCTGCATCGTTGATGCCATCGCCCATGAAGCCCACCACATGGCCATTGGCCTTGAGCATGCGCACAATGCGCTCCTTGTGCGCAGGGCTCAGCTTGGCAAAGATATGGGCTTCTTCGACCACCTGGGCCAGGCGCTGGTCGTCCATCTGCTCGATATCGCCGCCCAGCACGATGTGCTGCGCGTTGATGCCCACCTGCTCGCAGACCTTGGCGGTGACGGCGGCATTGTCGCCCGTCAGCACCTTGGTCTGCACACCATGCCGGGCCAGCGCCTGCAGCGCGGGCGCAGCGCTTTCCTTGGGTGGATCGATAAAGGCCAGAAAGCCGCACAACACCATGCCGGCCTCATCGGCCACGCCAAAGTTGCTCTGGCCCGCTTGCGTCTCGCGCGTGGCCACCGCCACCACGCGCAGCCCCTGGGCATTGAGCGCCTCGGCTGTTGCCACAATGCGCTTGCGCAGGCCCGCATCAAGGTCCAGCACGCCGCCTGCGGCCTGCACCATGCTGCTGACCTGCAGGATTTCCTCGACCGCACCCTTGGTGATGATCTTGCCGATGCCGGCACTGTCGCTCACCACCACCGACATGCGCCGGCGCACAAAGTCAAACGGCACTTCATCGACCTTGGCATAGGCATCTACCAGCGGGGCACGCTCGGCATGGGCGAGCACGGCCACATCGAGCAGGCTCTTGAGGCCCGTCTGGTAGTAGCTGTTCAAGTAGGCCATGTCCAGCACATAGTGCGAGACATCACCCCAGGCATCTAGGTGGCGCTCGACCGAGATGCGGTCCTCGGTCAGGGTGCCCGTCTTGTCGGTGCACAGCACATCCATCGCACCAAAGTTCTGGATGGCGTCCAGGTGCTTGACGATCACTTTCTTGCGCGACAGAAACACCGCGCCCTTGGCCAGGGTGGCGGTCACGATCATCGGCAGCATCTCGGGCGTCAGGCCGACGGCCACCGACAGCGCAAACAGCAACGCCTCGGTCCAGTCGCCCTTGGTCCAGCCATTGATCAGCAAGACCAGCGGCACCATCACCAGCATGAAACGGATCAGCACCCAGCTGACCTTGTTGACGCCCATCTGGAACGCGGTGGGGCTGCGGTCCATCGCCGAGACCTTGCCGGCCAGCGCGCCCAGGTAGCTGTGGTTGCCGGTGGTCAGCACCACGGCCAGGCCGGCGCCCGAGACCACGTTCGTGCCCATGAACACCAGGTTGCACAGCTCCACCGGGTTGTGCTGTGCCCCATCGGGCAGCTGGGCAAATTTCTCCACCGGCATGGATTCACCGGTCATCGCCGATTGCGCCAGAAACAGATCCTTGGCGCTCAGCAGGCGGCAGTCAGCGGGCACCATATCGCCGGCAGCCAGCTGGATGATGTCGCCGGGCACCAGCTCGCGCACGGGCAGCTCGCGTACGGCCTGCAGTGCCGACAGGCGCGAGGGCGGCGCATCCAGCTCCCGCCCCTCTTGATCCTGCGCCGTGCGGCGCAGCACGGCGGCGGTGTTGGAGACCATGGCCTGCAGGCCGGCAGCGGCCTTGTTGGCGCGGCCCTCCTGCCAAAAGCGCAGGCCGGTGGCCAGCGCCACCATGCTGCCGATCACCACCGTGGCCTTGGTATCGCCGGTCAGCCACGAGACAGCAGCCAGCACCGTCAAGAGCAGGTTGAAAGGCGTGCGAAAGCACAGCCACAGGTGCTCTGTGCGGGTCATCGCCTGGTCCTGCGCAATGGTGTTCCAGCCCGCTTGCGCACGGGCTTGCTGCACCTGTGCATCGTCCAGGCCCTGGCGGCTGGTGTTCAGGCTGTGCAGCAATGCCTGTTCAGGGGCATGGGCGGCGTCGCGCAGCCGCTCGCCCATGGCCTTGGAAATGCCGGTATCCACCGGCGTGTGGGCCAGTTGCTCCAACATGGGCAAGCGGCGGAAATGCACGCCCCAGTGGCGCGAGCGCAAAAAGTTGACGAATCCATTCTTCAGCAGGTTCAACATGACCCATCTCCCAGCCAGGGGCGCGGCTGATCCGCGCCGCATGGCGTCTGCAAGCAATACAGGCGTGCAACTGCGCGCCGCTGCGGTGCGGCGGCACATATGCACATCAGACAGAAGAAAGGTCAGCGACTGAAGGGGTCCAGCGCAGCCGATGCCGAGCAGGACTGCGCTGCGCCCTTGCCCACCGGAGCGCGGCGGCGCAGCATGGTCGCGAGCTGGCGCTGCATGCGGCAGGGCAGGCCCAGGCCGCAGCAAGGCGTAATGGCCCATGGCGCAGCCTTGCGCTGCAGTGCGCGCAAGGGGGCCAGCGAAGACATACGCAGTGGCATGAAAAGCTCCCACACCCGGCGTGGCAGCGCGCAACAAAGGCGCTCGCCACGGGGCAAGACTGGAAGATCGAATGGGATGCCGTTGGCGCGTAGGTCTAAGAAACTACGGCGCCTGACAGCTGCCCGCCTGGTTGGGCAAGGCAGCGCGCAAAGCTGGGGCGTTTGCGATTACCTTGCCTGTGGTCGGTTGGCCGCTGGCCAACAACTCGGTAAGTCCACAGGGTTACTCCTAGTAAAAAATCTGGGCGGATTGTAGACCAACGCCCCCAAAACCGCCAGTGGTTTGGAAAGCACAACGCAGTCTTTACCTGCGCTTTTCAGAACCCTCAGTCCAGCACCAGCTTGCGCTGCTGCACCAGTTGCTGGATCTGGGCGCGCGTATCGCTGATCAGCAGCGCAAACGCTTGCGGGCTGCCGCCCATGGGCACAACACCCAGCTGCGCCAGGCGCGCCTGCACGGCCGGTTGGCGCATCGCTTCTTGCGCTGCGCGGTTGAGGGTGTCGATCACGGCCGGCGGCGTGCCAGCGGGCGCTACCAGGCCAAACCAGGTAATGGCCAGGCGGTTGAGCGCCGGGTAGCCGGCCTCCGCCAGGGTGGGAACGCCCGGAAGCGCCGGCAACCGCTGCGGCGCGGCCACCGCAAAAGGCACCAGCCGCCCCGATTGCACCAGGCTGCTTGACGAGGGGTACTGGTCGCTCAGCACCTGGGTCTCGCCGGCCAGCGCACTGTTGATCACCGGGCCCTGGCCTTTGTAGGGGATGTGGCGCAGGCGTACGCCCAGCGCTTCATTCATCGCCTCAGCAATCAGGTGGCCGATGGAGCCCACACCCGCCGATCCGATCGTGTAGTGGTCGGGCTTGGCGCGCAACGTCGCCACCAGGCCCTGCAGATCGTGTACCCTCAGGCTGGGATGGGTGGAGAACACCGACGGAATCTGCGCCAGTGCCATGACCGGTGCCAGCTCTTGCAGCGGATCGCGGCGCACCGATTTGAGCATCACCGTATTGACGGCCAGGGTGCTGATGGTCCCCACGCCAAGGGTGTAGCCATCCGGCTGGGCACGGGCCACCGCCTCGGCGCCGATGAGGCCTGCGGCACCGGCCTTGTTCTCCACCACCACCGGCTGGCCCAGCGGCTCGCGAATCGCATCGGCCAGCAGGCGCGCCACGATATCGGTCGAGCCGCCCGGCGCAAAAGGCACCACCAGCTTGACCGGCTGGCTCGGGTAGGCGCGCCGCTCCTGCGCTTGCGCCGTCACAGCGCCGGCCAACGCCAGGCCCAGACAAAACAGCGCGGACAGCAGCGCAAACGCGCGCAGGAATGGAAAGCGGGACATCATGGCAGGTGGGCACGCAACATCAGAGAGGAGAATTATCCTCCCGAGCAGGAAACTGGGACTAGGCCGCGCAGCTGGCCTGCACGCCTGGCGCCTCGTCCTGCAGCCCTTGGGATTGTGCATAGTCCATGCCCCAGTCGCGCATCGCAATCAGCACCGGTTTGAGGCTGCGCCCCATGTCGGTCAGCGCATAGTCCACGCGCGGCGGCACTTCCGCATAGACGGTGCGCGCAACAATGCCGGCCTCTTCAAGCTCGCGCAGCTGCAGGGTCAGCATGCGCTGGGTGACATTGGGAATGGCCCGGGACAGTTCGCTAAAGCGCTTGGTGCCATGGAGCAGATGGAAAAGCACAATCGGCTTCCAGGTACCGCCCATGACAGACAAGGTCACCTCCACCGCGCAACCACTTTTGCTGTTCAAACGCTTCATATTCTCTCCAACGAGCCAGTCGGCCAGGGCGCCATCCTAGCGCCAAGCCAAAGCCCATGCATTGCTTACATTTTTAATACTAGACCACAAATATGTTGGTTCTGGCTTTCTGAGCCCGGCGCTTGCATGATGGCCGGGTGGCTGCGCCGTGCAGCCTAAACCGCTCTTCAAAGTGATAGCAACCCAGGAAAGAGAAACGCCATGAAAGCCATACAAGTTGCCGCCCCCGGTGGCCTGGACCACCTGCAGCTGGTCGACCTGCCAGCGCCTGCTGCGCCCCGCGCCGGCGAAATCCAGGTGCGCCTGCATGCCAGCTCGCTCAACTACCACGACCTGGCCATTGCCGCTGGGCGCTCGCCCACCGCCGATGGCCGCATCCCGATGGCCGATGGCGCCGGTGTGGTGACGGCCGTGGGTGAAGGCGTTTCCGAGTTTGCCGTCGGCGACGCCGTGGTGTCCTGCTTTTTCCCGCTGTGGCAATCGGGCAAGCAGGTGCCCTCCACCTTTGCCACCGTGCCCGGCGATGGCGTGGATGGCTTTGCGCGTGAGCACGTCACGATGGCCGCCACGGCCTTTACCCATGCACCCAAGGGCTATACGCATGAAGAAGCCGCAACCCTGACCACCGCCGGCCTCACGGCCTGGCGCGCGCTGGTGGTTGACGGCCGCATCGAAGCGGGGCAAACCGTGCTGGTGCTGGGCACGGGCGGCGTCTCCATCTTTGCGTTGCAGCTGGCCCATGCGATGGGCGCCAAGGTGATTGCGACCACCTCCAGCGCCGCCAAGGCAGAGCGTCTGCGTGCCTTGGGCGCCGACACCGTCATCAACTACCGCGACCAGCCCGAATGGGGCGATGCGGTGCTGCAGGCTACCGGCGGTCGCGGCGCCGATATCGTTGTGGAGGTGGGCGGCCCTGCGACCCTACCCCAGTCCATCCGCGCCTGCGCGCCTGGCGGCCATATTGCGCTGATTGGTGTGCTGACCGGCTTTGCCGGCGCTGTACCCACCGTGGAGCTGATGCGCAAGCAGCAAACCTTGAAAGGCCTGATCGTCGGCAGCCGCGAGCAGCAGCAAGACCTGGTGCGCGCGCTCGAGCAGCTGGCGCTGCGCCCCATCATCGACAGCAGCTACCCGCTGGAGAAAATCGCCGATGCCTTTGCGCACCAGATCAGCGCCCAGCACTTTGGCAAGATCTGCCTGCACTGGTAAGTGGTGGCGGCGGGGCAAGCGCGCTGGCGCCTGCCCCTATGCCCCCTATGCCCCCAATGGCCTCATGAAAAAACCGCCCCGGGCTTGCGCCTGGGGCGGTTCTTCATGGAAGGCGAAGCACGCTCAGTCCAGCAGCGAGATATCGCGCACTGCGCCCTTGTCGGCCGAGGTCACCAGCTTGGCATAGGCCTTCAAAGCGGTGGACACCTTGCGCGGACGGGGCTTGGCAGGCTTCCAGCCCAGCGCATCTTGCGCTTCGCGGCGCTTGGCAAATTCCTCGTCGCTCACCAGCGCATTGATCGTGCGGTTGGGGATGTCGATGAGGATACGGTCGCCGTTTTGCACCAGGCCAATCGCGCCGCCAGCCGCTGCCTCTGGCGAGCAGTGGCCAATCGACAGGCCCGAGGTACCGCCCGAGAAGCGGCCATCGGTCAGCAGTGCGCAGGACTTGCCCAGGCCCTTGGACTTGATATAGCTGGTCGGGTAGAGCATTTCCTGCATGCCGGGGCCGCCCTTGGGGCCTTCGTAGCGCACGATCACGACATCACCGGCCTTGACCTTGTCGCTCAGGATGTTTTCCACCGCCTCGTCCTGCGACTCGACCACATGGGCCGAGCCTTCGAACACCAGGATCGAGTCATCGACACCGGCGGTCTTGACCACGCAGCCATCCAGCGCGATATTGCCGCGCAGCACGGCCAGGCCGCCTTCTTTGGAGAAGGCATGGTCGTAGGAGCGGATGCAGCCTTCGGCGCGGTCCAGATCCAGGCTGGGCCAGCGCGTGCTTTGGCTGAAAGCCACCTGGGTGGGGATGCCGGCAGGACCCGCCATGTAGAAGGTGCGCACGGCCTCGTCTTCGGTACGCACGATGTCCCACTGGTCCAGCGCGTCCTTCATGGTCTTGGCATGCACGGTGGGCACATCGGTGTGCAGCTTGCCGGCGCGGTCGAGCTCACCCAGGATGGCCATGATGCCACCGGCACGGTGCACGTCTTCGATGTGGTACTTGTTGGTATTGGGCGCCACCTTGCACAGCTGCGGCACGGTGCGTGACATGCGGTCGATGTCGGTCATCGTGAAATCGATGTCCGCCTCTTGCGCAATCGCCAGCAGGTGCAGGATGGTGTTGGTCGAGCCACCCATAGCGATGTCCAAGGTCATCGCGTTCTCGAAGGCCTTGATGCCGACAGCGCGTGGCAGCAGGGTCGCTTCGTCTTGCTCGTAGTAGCGCTTGGCCAGCTCCACGATCAGGCGGCCTGCGCGCTTGAACAGTTGCTCGCGGTCCGAGTGGGTGGCCACCACAGTGCCATTGCCTGGCAGGGCCAGGCCCAGCGCTTCGGCCAGGCAGTTCATCGAGTTGGCGGTGAACATGCCCGAGCAGGAGCCGCAGGTCGGGCAGGCCGAGCGCTCGACTTCGGCCACATCGGCATCGCTCACATTGCTGTCAGCGGCCATCACCATCGCGTCGACCAGGTCGAGCTTCTTGATCTGGATGGTCTTGCTGCCGTCAGCCGCCGGCACGGCCAGGCGCACCTTGCCCGCTTCCATCGGGCCGCCCGAGACAAACACCACGGGGATATTGAGGCGCATCGCAGCCATCAGCATGCCGGGGGTGATCTTGTCGCAATTGGAGATGCAGACCATGGCATCGGCGCAGTGTGCGTTGACCATGTATTCGACCGAATCGGCAATCACTTCGCGGCTGGGCAGCGAGTACAGCATGCCGTCATGGCCCATCGCAATGCCGTCATCGACGGCAATGGTGTTGAACTCCTTGGCCACGCCGCCTGCCGCTTCGATCTCGCGGGCGACGAGCTGGCCCAGGTCCTTGAGGTGCACATGGCCTGGAACGAACTGGGTAAAGGAGTTCACCACCGCAATGATGGGCTTGGAGAAATCGTCGTCTTTCATGCCGGTGGCACGCCACAAGGAGCGGGCACCAGCCATGTTGCGACCGGCGGTAGAGGTTTTGGAACGGTATGCGGGCATCGTGGTGTACGAATCAGTAAACAATAAGAATGCGGCCTGTCTTGCATAGTGCGGGCCTGGATATACGCCAGGGCCAGCGGGCAAGTTGGCGAGAACCTCTTGAGTGCACGCCGATGTGAGCGATGATTATCGCGCAGCTGGGCAAATGACGGAGACACTCGGGTTCCAGCCAGTAACGGTCGTAGGGGCAGCGCGCGGGCAGAAAAAAACCGCCTGCTCGGCGGTTGGTGCCCCAGCAGCCGCTGTCAGCGGCGCCGGCGGGCCGATTGGCCCAGTGCTTCTTTGGATTTTTGCAGGCGGCGCTCTTTTTTCAGCACCTCCTGCTCCATCGCCTTGCGCTTGGTGTAACCCGACCAGTCGGCCCAGGCCCACCACAGCGCCGCCAGCCCAAAGGGCGCCAGCACAGCAGTCCAGGACCAGGCCGCAACCGGGCCTATCTCCAGGTACTTCAATAACAACAGAATGATCCCCAGGATCAGAAAATACATGGTCTCTCCATCCGCTTTGGCCCCTTGTATGTCGGTGGCGTAAAGCCCGTAAAGAATGCAAACTTGTGGAACATCCTGGCGCCCCCGCAGTCTTACGCAGCGAGCCATTAGAATTAATGTACCTCATGCGCTAAGGAGATAACACGATGAACCGTATTCTGATTGCCACGGCACTGGCCTTGTCGGCCAGCGCACCTGCGTGGGCTGATCAGGCATTGGCCCAATCCAAGAACTGCATGGCTTGCCATTCGGTCGACAAGAAAGTGGTGGGCCCCGCATTCAAAGATATTGGCGCCAAGTTTGCAGGCCAGCCCGGCGCATCCAACATGCTGGCCCAGAAGATCATCAAGGGCAGCGCCGGCGTCTGGGGCCCCGTGCCCATGCCCGCCAACACCCAGGTCAGCGAAGCCGATGCCAAGAAGCTGGCCGACTGGGTACTGACCCTCAAGTAAAGAGCGCCTCGCATGCAGGTCGGGCCTGCTGGCCCACTCCGATAAAAAAACCACCTCGCGAGGTGGTTTTTTGCTGGCTGCGCAAGTGCGTCCTTTAGAACGTATTGCGCGGCGGCTCGACATGGCGCATGCGGTCTTCAATCTGGCCCAGGTAAGCGGCATTGCTGTTGTCCGACTCCTGGGCACGGGCCACCAGGTGGGCTTCCAGCTCTGCCAGGCGGGCCAGCAGTGCCGACTGGCCGGCAGCATGCTGGCTCTCCAGCACCTGGCGCAGCTCGGTAAAGCGTGATGCCTCGGCCTTGTCTGCCAGCTCGCGTTGGGCCGTCATCTCCTTGTTGTGGCGGCGCGCCTCCAGCATGACCGATCCCTGCAAGGACAGCACATAGGCAACGAAGATCACGCACAGCAGCACCGTCAGCGCCAGCATCAGCACTCCCAGCGGGGCGTGGATGGTCGTGAGGCCCAGGTTGACTTCCGATGGGGTGGACAGCACCTGCCAGTTGAGGGCCGCCAGGCCGCCGATGAGCACGGCGATGATGAGAAGAAGAATGCTGCGCATAGTGGATTTTGATGGCAAGAGTGGAATGCATAGACCATAGCACGGTCTATGCACCAGCGCTTGTCAGCCAATGCTGGCAATTTCTTACCAGTTCTTCAGCTTTAACAACAGCTTGGCGCACTGGAAGGATCCAGCGCGCCATTTGTTGACATTTACCGATCAGTGGGTATCGGACAACTGGTCGAGGATCGCCGGGTTCTCCAAGGTGGAGGTGTCCTGCGTGATCGCCTCGCCTTTGGCGATCGAGCGCAACAGGCGGCGCATGATCTTGCCCGAGCGGGTCTTGGGCAGGTTGTCGCCAAAGCGGATGTCCTTGGGCTTGGCAATCGGGCCGATCTCCTTGGCCACCCAGTCGCGCAGCTCCTTGGCAATCTGCTTGGCTTCGTCGCCGGTGGGGCGCGAGCGCTTGAGCACCACAAAGGCGCAGATCGCCTCGCCCGTCATGTCATCGGGCCGGCCCACCACGGCCGCCTCGGCCACCAGGTCGGTCTTGGACACCAGGGCCGACTCGATCTCCATCGTGCCCATGCGGTGGCCCGAGACGTTGAGCACATCGTCAATACGGCCGGTGATGCGGAAGTACCCGGTCTTGGCATCGCGCACCGCGCCGTCGCCGGCCAGGTAGATGCTGCCGCCCATCTCTTCGGGGAAATAGGCTTTCTTGAAGCGCTCGGGGTCGTTCCAGATCGTGCGGATCATCGACGGCCAGGGCTTGCTGATCACGAGGATACCGCCGGTGCCGTTGGGCAGCTCCTTGCCGGTCTCGTCGACGATCTGGGCCATGATGCCCGGCAGCGGCAAGGTGCAGGAGCCCGGCACCAGCGGCGTCGCGCCCGGCAGCGGCGTGATCACATGGCCGCCGTTTTCCGTCTGCCAGAAGGTATCGACAATCGGGCAGCGCTCGCCACCGATATTGCGGTAGTACCACATCCAGGCTTCGGGGTTGATGGGCTCGCCCACCGATCCCAGAATGCGCAGGCTGCTGAGGTTCCAGTTGCGCGGGTGCACCTTGTCGTCCGAGTCAGCAGCCTTGATCAGCGAGCGGATCGCCGTGGGCGCGGTGTAGAAGATGGAGACGCCATGGCGCTCGATCATCTGCCAGAAGCGCCCGGCATCGGGGAAGGTCGGCACGCCCTCGAACACCACCTGGGTCGCGCCAGCGGCCAGCGGGCCGTAGGCAATATAGGTGTGACCGGTGATCCAGCCGATATCGGCCGTGCACCAGAACACATCGCTGGGCTTTAGATCAAAGGTCCACTCCATCGTCATCTTGGCCCAAAGGATGTAGCCGCCGCTGGCGTGCTGTACGCCCTTCGGCTTGCCGGTGGAGCCGCTGGTGTACAGAATGAAGAGCGGATGCTCGGCATGGACGGCCACTGGTGCACATTCCTTGCTTTGGCCGGCCAGCGCCTCACCAAAGCTCACATCCCGGCCGTCCACCTTGTTCCAGGCTGTCTGGGTGCGTTCAAACACCAGCACTTTCTTGACGGTGTCGCAGCCCCCCATGGCCAGTGCGTCGTCGACAATCGCCTTGAGCGGCAGCTCCTTGCCGCCGCGCATCTGGTAGTTGGCGGTGATGATCAGCACCGCGCCGGCGTCGATGACGCGCTCATTGACCGCCTTGGCCGAGAAGCCGCCAAACACCACCGAGTGGGTCGCACCAATGCGCGCGCAGGCCTGCATCGCCACAATGCCCTCGACGGTCATCGGCATATAGATGAGGACCCGGTCGCCCTTTTGCACGCCCTGGGCCTTGAGCGCATTGGCAAAGGCACTGACCTTGTCCAGCAGCTCGCCGTAAGTGATCTTGGTCACCTGGCCATCATCAGCTTCAAAGATGATCGCTGTCTTGCTCTCCACCGGCGTGCCGATGTGCTTGTCCAGGCAGTTGGCGCTGACATTGAGCTCGCCATCCTGGAACCATTTGAAGAATGGCGGCGTGCTCTGGTCCAGCACTTCGGTGAAGGGCTTGGTCCACTGCACATGCTCGCGGGCACGTTGGGCCCAAAAGCCTTCAAAGTCGGACTCGGCCTCGGCGCACAGCGCCTCATAGGCCTCCATGCTGCCGACGCGGGCCGTGGCAGACAGGCTGGCGGGTGGGGGAAATACGCGGTTTTCGACCAGAACGGATTCAATGGTTCCTTGGGTTGGGGCTGTCATGGGTGGGTCTCCTTTGCAAACATTGTAGGTATGAAAATCGCTGCTACTGTGGACCGGCGCACTTACAGGCATCTGACAAGGCTCCACTGCCTGCCACCGCTTGCGATAGACAAAACCAACCACCCGATCCAGGCGAGGAATTTTCCCAATCGCCACACTGCAGACGCAGGGCGCTGGCTACAATGCGCGACGCTCTTTTTAGCGGCATTTCCGCACGCGCTGAGCCAGCATCCGGACAGGCTGGCACGGACCTCAGCGATGGACGGCCGAACCACAGATTCCAAACCTGCTGCAGAGCGCTCTCTCCACTACCCCCTCCACCATGTCTCTCCCTCAAAACGCTCCTTTGCGCCCCTTGCCGGCGCTGATTTTTGCCAGCCGCTGGCTGCAACTGCCGCTCTACCTGGGCCTGATCGTTGCCCAGCTGGTGTATGTCTGGCATTTCCTGGTCGAGCTGCTGCACCTGGTTGAAGCGGCCTTTGGCAGCGATACTGCGCTGCGCATCCTCGTCACCTCGGTGGGCTATTCGCCCGATGTCCA
Source organism: Comamonas sp. JNW (assembly GCF_003105075.1). Taxonomy (NCBI): domain Bacteria; kingdom Pseudomonadati; phylum Pseudomonadota; class Betaproteobacteria; order Burkholderiales; family Comamonadaceae; genus Comamonas; species Comamonas sp. JNW. The sequence continues at coordinate 14,243 of NZ_QETI01000015.1, read as the reverse complement.
GATCACCGCGCTCAACGAGACCATCATCATGCTGGTGGTGCTCGGCCTCATCGATGTGGTGATGATCTCCAACCTGCTGATCATGGTGATCGTCGGCGGCTACGAGACCTTTGTCAGCCGCATGCACCTCAACCGCCACCCGGACCAGCCCGAATGGCTGGGCCATGTGAACGCCTCGGTGCTCAAGGTCAAGCTGGGCCTGTCGATCATCGGCATCAGCTCCATTCACCTGCTCAAGACCTTTATCAATGCACCCAATTACAGCGAGAAGGTGCTGATGTGGCAGACCATCATCCATGTGGTGTTCCTGCTGTCTGCGCTGGCCATCGCCTGGACCGACCGCATCCTGCACCCAGCAGGCCCTGCACACAAGGACAGTCACTGATCCATCAGCCGCTTCGCGCCCCCTCCAGCCCCGCCCCCGTGCGGGGCTTTTTCATGGGCGCTTTGGCGATCCGTATTGGCGAGAAATTCCTACAAGGCAACCTTTGGTTTTCAGATATCAGCAGTCATTTACCCTTAAAAGACAGCATCCATAGCACAAGCAACGCGATCGGTGCGCAATTGCTAAAATTGGGGTCTTTTCGGCAATGGCTCCGCATAAAATTGAAACTATATGTTTCATGTTCATGCAAAGTCCTGACCGCTTGATCCGACCATATTTGGTTTTTTATTGCTATTAAAAAAGTAGCAATCCAGAAATCAGATGCTGCAAATGGCCGTGTAGAACGCCAAATTCGCCCGGATGAAACCCGCTTTTTTTGACTTCTATATTTCCAATACGTATACTTAAAGGATGTTTTACAACCTGCAACGCAGGTAATCCGTGCCTTTCTGACAGGTGCGGATCGTCTCCGTCGGGTCTTTGGCGTCGCGCCAAAGTCCGTCAACAGGCCGGAATATTCCCGGCCCTGATGCCCCGGCGTGGTGGCCTTTTTACAGTGTCCGCCGCGCTCGCGTGATTGAAACCATCGGGTTTCAATGCGCACGAGAGACCCTGTACCCGGCTCGACCCTGGAGCCCATCGCTGCTGGCATGCACGCCCGGTACAGGCAGAAATTGTTGGTCACATTGCGTGGCCTGCCCACCCCACGAGGGCTTGCCATGGTTGTCGCTTCGACAGCCAGGCGCAGCTATCGGCATCAGGGTTGAGAGATTGACGGTCCCGTGCTGGACGACGCCCTTCATGGGCGTCTTCAGCGTTGTAGCCACTACAACTTAGGGAGGAGCCACACATGGCCAAACAAATCCGTATCGAGCACGTCTTCAAGGTGTTCGGAGATTCCCCAAAAGCCGCGCTCGAGCTGGTGCGCAAAGGCGCCACCAAACAAGAAGTCATGGAGAAGACCGGCAACTCCATCGGCGTGTTTGACGCCAACTTCACGATCGAAGCCGGTGAAATCTTTGTCGTGATGGGCCTGTCGGGCTCGGGCAAGTCCACGCTGGTGCGCATGCTCAACCGCCTGATCGAGCCCACCAGCGGCGCCATCGTCGTCGATGGCCAAGACATCAACCAACTGTCCGACAGCAAGCTGCGCGCACTGCGCCGCAAGGACATCTCGATGGTGTTCCAGTCCTTTGCACTGATGCCCCACCTCACCGTGGTGGAGAACACGGCGTTCGGCCTGGAGTTGGCCGGCGTGGCCCGCGAAGAGCGCCTCACCGCTGCCGAGCAAGCGCTCGAGCAGGTGGGCCTGGCCGGCTGGGGCGCGAGCTACCCCGATGAGCTCTCGGGCGGCATGCAGCAGCGCGTGGGCCTGGCCCGGGCGCTGGCATCGGACCCCTCGATCCTGCTGATGGACGAGGCCTTCTCGGCGCTCGACCCCATTATCCGCACGGAGATGCAGTCCGAGCTGATGCGCCTGCAGGAGATCAAGCGCCGCACCATCGTCTTCATCTCGCATGATCTGGACGAAGCGATGCGCATCGGCGACCGCATTGCCATCATGAAGGACGGCATGGTCCAGCAGGTCGGCACGCCCGACGATATTTTGCGCAACCCTGCCAACGACTACGTGCGCGCCTTTATCCAGGGCGTGGATGCCGCAGCCGTGTTCAAGGCCGCCGATATCGCGCGCCGCGCCATCACCGTCGTCAAGGAAAGCGACCAGCGCGGCGCCCGCGCCGCCATGCAGCTGCTGCAGGACGAAGACCGGGATTTCGCCTATGTCGTCTCGCCCCGCAAGCAGTACCTGGGCACTGTCTCGACCGAATCCCTGCGCAATGCCTTGAAAGGCCATGTCGGCCCGCTGGGTCTGCAGCATGCCTACCTGGACAAGGTCGAGCCCATTGCCGAAGACGCGCTGGTGGCCGATCTGTTTGGCCAGGTCGCGCAGGCACCCTGCCCGCTGCCGGTGCTGCGTGCCGATGGCCGCTTTGTCGGCGCCATCAGCAAGAACACCTTGCTGCGCTTCCTGGACCGCGACACGCCGCCCGTGCCGCCCACCGACCCTGCGGTGATCGCCATGCAAGCGGCCACCGAGGCCGCTGCCGCTGACGCCGCCAATACCGACAACAACGACAACAGGAGTGCCGCATGAGTACCGACAACACGCTGACCATCGCCCAGAACACTGCCGCTGCCGACCCTTGGGCCGATACCGCATCGACCAGCTCGAGCGCGGCCACCGCATGGACCTCCACCGACGCTACGGACGCGGCAGCAGCACCCGCCCAGGCCGCACCGGTGGACGACCCCTGGGTTGCCGTGGGCAATGTCTCGGGCAACACCGACTGGCTGGGCGGACCCGACGCCGTGGGCCAGACCGCGGATGCCGCCCAGGCCGCAGCGCAGCATGCGCAGGCCGCCCATGACAGCGGTTTCCACCTGAGCCAGCTCTGGGACGGCAGCCTGCCGGTGCAGGACTGGATCAACAGTGGCCTGACCTGGGTGGTGGCCAATTTCCGCCCCTTCTTCCAGACCGTGCGCGCGCCGATTGACGCCACGCTCACCGGTGTGGAGCATTTTCTGACCGCCATCCCGATGCTCGCGATGGTGGCGATCCTGGCGCTGATCGCCTGGCAATTTGCCGGCGGCGCCCTGGCCATTGGGGCCGTGGTGTCGCTGCTGATCATCGGCATGCTGGGCATCTGGCACGAAGCCATGGTCACCCTGTCGCTGGTGCTGACCTCGCTGGCCTTCTGCATCATCATCGGTCTGCCGCTGGGCATCTTGCTGGCCAGCAGCGACCGGGCGCAGAAGTTCTTCCGCCCGGTGCTGGACGCCATGCAGACCACCCCGGCCTTCGTCTACCTGGTGCCGGTGGTGATGCTGTTTGGCATTGGCAATGTGCCAGGCGTTGTGGTGACCATCGTGTTTGCACTGCCACCGCTGGTGCGCCTGACCAACCTGGGTATCCGCCAGGTCCGGCCTGACCTGATCGAAGCGAGCCGTGCCTATGGCGCCTCGCCACTGCAATTGCTGTGGAAGGTGCAGTTGCCGCTGTCCATGCCCTCGATCATGGCCGGTATCAACCAGTCGCTGATGCTGTCGCTGTCGATGGTGGTGATTGCCTCGATGATCGCCGTGGGCGGCCTGGGCCAGATGGTGCTGCGCGGTATCGGCCGCCTGGACATGGGCCTGGCCACTGTTGGCGGCCTGGGCATTGTGCTGCTGGCCATTTTGCTCGACCGCATCACCCAGGCCATGGGCCAGCCACGCCGCGGCGTGCGCCACTGGTGGCAGACCGGCCCGGCCGGCCTCATCGCCCGCGCCCTGCACAAGCCAGAAGCCAGCCCTGCGCCCAAGCCCCTGCCTCAGGCAGCGGCCCAAAAGCAGGCACAGGCAGCCACGCAGCCCGGCCAGGACGCCGTGCCTGCCGCCTAAGCCCAGGCGGGGCAGCCCACACCCGTTGGCCAAGGCTGCCCTGCTCCTCCCTCTTGGCCCCCCATTTGTGCATCGATCGGCGGCACGCAGCGCGTGCCCGCCGAACCCCAAACAAGGAGCATCCATGACATCCACCTCCCATTCCTGGCAGGCCTTCGCCGCCCCCACCCGCCTGGTCAAAAGCCTGCTGACCACCAGCTTGCTGGCCGCTGGCCTCGCCGCCGCCGGCCATGCGATGGCCCAGGACCTGCCCGGCAAGGGCATCAAGGTCCAGCCGCTGCAAAGCTCGATCGCCGAAGAAACCTTCCAGACCCTGTTGGTCAACAAGGCCATGCAAAAGCTCGGCTATGACGTGCAGCCCATCCGCGAAGTGGAGTACGCCACCGCCCACGTGGCGATCGGCAACGGCGACGCCACCTACATGGCCGACCACTGGGATCCGCTGCAGGCCGACTTCTACAAGAATGCCGGCGGCGCCGACAAGCTCTACCGCGAAGGCGAGTACTCGACCAGCGCCGTGCAAGGCTATCTGATCGACAAGAAGACCGCCGATGAGCACAAGATCACCAATATCGAGCAGCTCAAGGACCCCAAGCTTGCCAAGCTGTTTGACACCGATGGGGACGGCAAGGCCGACCTGACCGGCTGCACCCCCGGCTGGGGCTGCGAAGGCGCAATCGAGCATCAGCTGACTGCCTACAAGCTGCGCGATACCGTCACCCATGTGCAAGGCACCTATGCCGCGCTGATGGCCGACACCATCGCCCGCTACAAGTCCGGCAAGCCCATCCTCTACTACACCTGGACGCCATACTGGGTCAGCGCCGAGCTGCGCCCTGGCCGTGATGTTGTCTGGCTGCAAGTGCCGTTCACCGCACTGCCCGGCAACCAGGCCGATCTGAAGACCGCGCTGCCCAACGGCAAGAACTACGGCTTCCCGCTCAACACCCAGAAGATCGTCGCCAACAAGAAGTTCGCCGAAGCCAACCCAGCGGCCGCCAAGCTGTTTGCAATCATGAAGCTGCCGGTCGCGGACATCAACGCGCAGAACCTGGCGATGAAGGACGGCCAGAACAAGCCTGCCGATATCGAGCGCCATGCTGACGGCTGGATCAAGGCCCACCAGGCCGAGTTTGACGGCTGGATCAAGACGGCGCTGGACGCCGCCAAGGCGCAATAAGCCAGCTGGCAACACCAGCCCGGCAGGATCTTGCCGGGCCGGTGCCTTCCCTCAGGGCATGCCGCCATGCCCACCGCTGCAGCGCCAGCGCTGCCCCGCCCCAAGCCCCCCGCAAGCTGCACACAGACCACCCGGCACCACCGGCCGGCCCGGGCGCCGTCTTGCCCCAGGGCTGCCCATGTTCCCTCTCGGTGCACCTCTGGTGCATCGCGTATCCATCCAAGGAGAAGACCATGACTGATAAAAACCGCCTCAATCGCCCCATCCACCTGGCCTGCGCCGCCGCCATCTCCTTGATGGCCTGGGGGCCCTTCGCCCAGGCGCAAGACCTGCCCGGCAAGGGCAAGGATGTGCTGCCGCTGCTGGGCACCGTGGATGAAGAGATGTTCCAGACCCTGATCGTCTCGCGCGCGCTGGAAAAGCTGGGCTACACCGTCAAGGACCCCAAGGGGCTGGAGAACGGCACCGAGCACGTGGTGGTCGGCCAGGGCGATGCCACCTTTATGGCCAACCACTGGATTCCGCTGCACCAGGAGTTTTATGAGCGCAATGGCGGCGCCAAGGTCTTCTACCGTGAGGGCATGTTCTCGACCAATGCAGCCCAGGGCTACCTGATCGATAAGGCCACGGCCGAGAAGTACAAGATCACCGACATCATGCAGCTCAAGGACCCCAAGATCGCCAAGCTGTTTGACACCGATGGCGATGGCAAGGCCGATCTGACCGGCTGCAACCCCGGCTGGGGCTGCGAGCTGGCGATCAACAAGCACCTCAAGGGCCTGGGCCTGGAAGGCAGCGTGACCCACCGCCAGGGCAACTATGCGGCGCTGATTGCCGACACCATCGCCCGCTACCAATCGGGCAAGCCGGTGCTCTACTATGTCTGGACCCCCTACTGGGTCAACGGCGTGCTCAAGCCCGGCCAGGATGTCGTCTGGCTGCAGGTGCCCAATATCCCCAATGCCAAGGGCGATGACGACACCCGCCTGCCCAACGGCAAGAACTATGGCTTCAAAGTGAACAACCAGTACATCCTCGCGAACAAAAAATGGACCGACGCCAACCCGGCCGCCGCCAAGCTGTTTGCCACCATGCAGGTGCCCATTGAAGACATCACCGCCCAGAACCTGCTGATGCGCAACGGCGAAAACAAGACTGCCGATATCCAGCGCCATGTGGACAGCTGGATCAAGAACAACCAGGCCAAGTTTGATGGCTGGATCAAGCAAGCGCTGGCCGCCAAATAAGTTTGGCACTCGCCGTGCCCACCCGAGCCCGCTCACCCAGCGGGCTTTTTTGTGGCGTTCAGCGGCGCAAAACTACAATAGCCGCCAAACAACGCCCATGCCCCATGTCCCATCCCTGCCTCAGTTGCGGCGCCTGCTGCGCCAGCTTTCGCGTTGATTTTTCGGTCCATGAATGCGACAGCAACGGGGGGCGTGTGCCCTCGGGCCTGGCCGAAGAGATCAACGACACCACCAGCCGCATGCGCGGCACCGACTATGCCCGCCCGCGCTGCGCGGCCTTGACCGGCACCATCGGCCAGCAAGCCGCCTGCGGCATTTATGAATGGCGCCCCTCGCCCTGCCGGGAGTTTGCCGCCGGCAGCGAGGCCTGCAACAAGGCACGCCTGCGCCATGGCATGCCGGCGCTGGAAGGCGGGCTGTACTAGCCAGCCCCCCACCGCCCGATGCGTTGCGCTACAGCGGCGCTAGAGCGGAGCGATCCGCACCACGGGCGCACTGGCTGTTTCAATCGACATGCGCAGCGGCAGAAACTGCGCAATCACCGCCATATTGCTGTACAGGTGCGCGCTGGCCTCGCTGCAGCTAAAGGCAGCGGGCTGGCCGCTTTGCCACACGGCCAGCGCCTGCAGCAGCAAGAGCTGGTCGGCCAGGTAGGCACAAACGGCAGCATCGGGCTTTTTCTGGTAATCGCGCAGGTCCTGGCAGAGCTTGCGCGCCACCGCTTCGGACGAGACGCCATGCGCGCCCAGGCACCAGAACAGCTCGGTGACATGGTCATAGCGCAAGGTGGCCTGCAGCAGATTGCCCGGGCCTTCCTCCTGGTCCACCGGCAGCAGCTCCATCGCGCGCCGGTCCCAACCGGTCAGCCGCGCCAGCTCATCAAACTCGCGCATCGCAACGCCGCGCGGCACGGCCGCGCAGACCGCCTCCACCGACACATGCTGCAGCATGCCGCGCGCCAGCAGGTCAAAAGGCTGCAAACCCTGCGCTGCCGGGCTGATGCAGGCCAGCGCCTCGCCACCACCCGCCGGGTAAAAACCAAAGCGGCGCAGCCGCATATCCAGGCCTGCCCCAATGCGCGCCACCAAGGGCGCATAGGCGCGTTCAATGAAGTGGAAATTGGGCGCCAGCGGGTTGTGCGTGCCGCCCGCCAGCTGCACCGTGCTCGCGCCATCGGCCATCAGCAGCGCCGGCAGCACCGTCTGCAGCACCAGCATGGCGCTGCCCGCGCCCGAGATCGGGAAGCGGTAGTCCCCGGCCTTGAGCGTCACCGGCGCAAACTGCAGCTCCGTCACGCCCGCAGCGATGGGCGACAGCTGCGCATCGCTGATGGTCTGCGCGGCCTGCACACAGGCCAGGTGCTGGCGCATCAGCCCCGGCTTGGAGCGCCTGGCCCGGATGCTGTGCATCGCCAGCGGCCTTTGCGTGATGACCGACAGCGCCAGCGCCGTGCGCAGCATCTGGCCACCGCCCTCGCCTTGCGAGCCGTCGATCTCGACCAGGCCCTTTTCTATGGATTGGCTTGCGATTTGCATTGGAATCGTTTCCCTCTCTCTGTTTTCTTCTTCTGATTTACCTGCGCTGGCTCAGTGACCGGACAGCGCAGCGCCCATGGTCACGCGGGGATAGGCCACTACTCGGCAGACGCGATGCAAACCGGGACGCAGCTCTACCTGGCGCCGCAAGATGCGGTCGATACGCGGCGCCCAGCTGCGCTCCAGGCTCAGCGCCTCCAGCTGCGCATGCGCGGGCTTGTCACCAAACTGCACCCACCACCAGGCGAGGGCCTGCGCTGCCAGGCTGCGCAGATCCGGCGCCTTGGACTGCAAGGCGGCATACACACGGGCACGGGCAGACGCATCGGGGCGGGCACGCCATAGCGCACGCAAGGCTGCCATCTCGGCCGCATCGCAATGGCTTTGGCGCCAGGCGCGGTGCCGCGCACGGCAGTCCTTGCAGCGGCTGGCACTGGCATACAGGCTGCCTTGCACTTGCTCGTACCACCATTTCTGGTCCTGCGCGGTCCAGACACAGGCGGCGCCGCAATCACAGCAGCGGTAGCTGATATCGACGTAGTAACCGGGGAGCCAAAAAGGCGCGCCGTGGATCAGTTCAAGGCGCTGCACATCAGCAGCCAAGGCGCCATGCGGCATGGCTGGGCGTAACGCTGCTTCACGCTGCGCCTCCATGCGCGCCCAACGGCGCTGCTTGATCTCGTGTCGACGTTGCTTATTGCTCTTCATCACCCTTCTCCTCAGGGTTGCGGCCCCATGGCCGCCCCCTTTTTACCCCTTCACACACACCACCTGCTTGAGCGTGTACACCACCTCCACCAGGTCGCTTTGCGCCGCCATCACCGCGTCGATATCCTTGTAGGCCATGGGGATCTCGTCGATCACCTCGGCGTCCTTGCGGCATTCCACGCCTTCGGTGGCGCGCATCTGGTCCTCGACGGTGAACAGCTTCTTGGCCTTGGTCCGGCTCATCGTGCGACCGGCACCGTGGCTGCAGCTGTTGAAGCTCTCGGGGTTGCCTTTACCGCGCACGATAAAGCTCTTGGCCCCCATGCTTCCCGGGATGATGCCCAGCTCACCCTGGCGTGCGCTCACCGCGCCCTTGCGGGTCACAAACACCTCCTGGCCAAAGTGCGTCTCGCGTTGCACATAGTTGTGGTGGCAGTTCACCGCTTCCAGGTGCGTCTCGAACGGTTTGGTGATCACCTTCTTCAAGGCATGGATCACGCGAACCATCATCACCTCGCGGTTGGCACGCGCAAACTTCTGCGCCCAACCCACCGCTTTGACATAGTCGCCAAAGTAGGCGGCGCCTTCTTCAAAGTAGGCCAGGTCCTTATCGGGCAGGTTGCGCTGGTGCAGCTCGGCATCCTTCTTGGCCAGCTCGATGAAGTGGGTGCCAATGGCGTTCCCCACCCCGCGCGAGCCCGAATGCAGCATGATCCACACGGCTTGGTTCTCGTCCAGGCAGACTTCGATGAAGTGGTTACCGGACCCCAGGGTTCCCAGGTGCTTGTAGTTGTTGGTGTTCTTCATGCGCGGGTGCGCTTCGCAGATCTCGTCGAACTCCTTGACCAGGCCCGTCCAGGCGGCATCGGTTTCCTCAGGCGGCGTCTCCCAGCTTCCCTTGTCGCGGCCATAGCGCTTGGGCGTCATCCCCACCGGCACTGCCCGCTCGATCGCAGCGCGAATCGGCGCCAGGTTGTCGGGCAGATCGCTGGCCGTCAACGTGGTCTTGCAGGCCATCATTCCGCAACCCAGGTCCACCCCCACCGCCGCCGGGATGATGGCCTTGAGCGTAGGCACCACCGAGCCGATGGTGGCACCAATCCCCAAGTGGACATCAGGCATCACCGCCACGTGCTTGAACACCACCGGCAGGCGCGAGATATTGGCCAGCTGGTTCTGCGCTTCGGCCTCGACCGGCACGCCATTGGTCCACATCTTCACGGGCACGCCATTAGGCACTTGCATTTCGTTGTATTGCGACATCTCTTAGCTCTCTTCTTTATCTTCACACCGCTGTATGACAGCGATAACTTGGTAGGGGTGACACGGTGAGCACCTCTGGGCTGCGACCAGGGTTTGGTGAAACACTTCCGGAGCTCAGGCACTGAGCTACAGGTTCAAAGAACCTGGCGGGATTCCAACCCGCATCGCCGGATTCCAATGTAGTTCCACCGGCATTCGCAGCCAGCGATGCAAACCTTCCCAAAAACACTATCCCAACAAAAGCGCGACCAGGGTCGGCAAGACAACTGCCACACCGGTTTCCCGGCTGAGGATTCGAACCCCCGGCGTTCCGGATGTAGTCTTGCCAGCATTCGCGCAAACCAAAAATCTTGTACAGATGGGCCACCTGCAGCGACTAAAAAGGTGAAATATTTTTCGTGCTCTACCCATGAGCTACAACTTGCGTTGGCAGGACTCGAACCTGCTCCCTCGAGCGTTAAAGGCTGTAATTTCACCGGCATTCGCCGCAAGCCACCCAAACCTTTTAAACCTTATTCATTGTCGGTATCCACCGTTGGCGACCAGAAGGTGGTGTGACGCAACAGTTTTGGAATGTAGTCACACCGGCATTCGCCAACAGCAGATAAAACACAGCTTACTGGGCGGGCAGCACGATCTGCTCGATCTCGCCCACCCAATGTGCGGCACCCAGCTTGCCTTCGGCAAAACGGGCCACCACATCAAATACCGCATCGCTGAAACCACCGATATTCAAGATATCGGCACGCTCCTGCGCCTGCGTCGTCGCATACGGCTGGATGTCAATACACACCAGCTTGGCAGCGGGGTTGCGTTGCTTGATGCGCGCCCATTGCTGCATCGTCTCCGTCGCACCCGAGCGCTTGCCATCCACCCAGGACTCGTTGTCCGAGACCAGGATCACCAGGTCCACGGCCGCCTTTTCATCGGCCAGCAGCTTGAGCGGCGCACTGCAATTCGTACCGCCTCCGCCCACAGCCGCCAGGCGGCTGGCATTGGTCATCACCGAATCACGGCCGTTGAGCGACAGCGGCACCACCTTGCATTCAAAGGGAAGCACGCGCGCCTCGCGGTTCTTGCGCAGCACGGCAGCCGCCATCAGGCCAGCCACATCGATGCAGCGCACCGCGCTGGTGGCACCGGCCCGGTAACCCGTCACCGACGAGTGCATGGAACCAGAGACATCAGGGCAGACGGCGACCCGGCCCGCAAATTGCGGCACGTTGGCCGTTGCCAGCTCCATCGCATCCTGCAGCGCCTCTGCCACGGCAGCCGGCACCTGCTGGCCCGCAGCCTGGTAGGCCGCCAGCAGCTGGTAAGGCATGGCACGGGCCTTGGCCACGGCTGCCGCATCCTGCAGCTTGGCGGCCACGAGCTCAGCCATACCAGGCAGCTCGAACACACCATGGCGTGCCAAGGTGTTCAGGTTCTGCCGCATCATCTGCCACGAACCCTGGCTTGCAATCTGCGCCCATTGCTGCGCACCCAGGCCCAGCGCGGTCAGCATCTGGAACGGCACCTCCGGCACCTGCTCGGGCATCTGGCCCTGGGCCACGGCACGCTTGAAGCGCTCGAACGCCAAGGTGATGGGTGGCAGGCTGGCTTCGTCATACGACTTGCCAATCAGCCAGGCAAACCAAGCGGCGCGCCAGGCCTCCTGGGGCTTGGGGTGCACCATCTTGACCACATCGGCGAGCGAGGGCTGGTTACCGATGGCGGCGTTGAGCAACTGCTTTTCCGTCGCCGTCAGCAACCACTGCTGCACCAGCTTCTTGGGCCGGGTGCCGAGCGACTTGCGCCCCAGCACTCCGCTGCGCAGGATTTGCACAAAATTGCGCAGCATCTTGCCGTTGTCCACCACGCGGGGAAAGATCTGTGCCAGCAGCTCGACATCACGCACGGCCAGCACCGCCGCCAAGGTGGCAGGCATGTCCTTCATATAGCCACGCTCACGGGCATAGATGGCCGTCTTGGCAATAAAAGGCGCTTCGACCTTGGCCAGCACGTCCATCAGTTGCGAGAGCTGGTCCTGCGGGCTGGCATAAAAAGTCTGGCCCAGGCAACCGGTCAGCGCCATTTGCGCCAGCTGGTGCTGCGGGCCAAATGCATAGGCCGCCATACCCGATTGGTTGGTGGCATCCGCCGTTGCCAGCTGGGAGCCCTTGTAGGTTTGAAACAGTTGCAGGTTGACCATGGTGTTCTTCTTTCTTGTTCATTCAACGCCTCGGGAAAGCAGAGACCCTGCTCTGCTTTCCCCAACGCACGCCACGCGGCGCTTGTTAGGTTTATTGCCAAAAGCGTGCCAACTTTTATATCCAGCACTCGCACGAAATTAACTTATTGATTTAAATATAAATTTTCATACCACCACCAATTCCCACTTCACCATCGTCTCGCTATTTTTATCTTTTTATCTAATCTATTTAGAATATGGAATCGTCTTCAAGATCGCACTCGCATGAAACCCATCACCGTCATCGGCTTTCTCGGCACCCAGCTCGACAGTGGCCGCGGCGCAGGCCGCTGGAGCAAATGGCGCCCCTCGGTGGCCATCACGCAGCATGAGGACATGGTGGTGGCCCGCATGGAGCTGCTCTACACGTGCGCGCATGTGGACCTGGCGCGGCTGGTGCAAAAGGACATCGCCACCGTGAGCCCCGAGACCGAAGTCCATCTGGTGGAGCTGCCGATCCACGACCCCTGGGACTTTGAAGAGGTCTATGGCGCGCTCTACGACTGGACCAGCAGCTACCACTTCGACAGCGACCAGGCCCAGTACTGGCTCAACATCACCACGGGCACCCATGTGGCGCAGATCTGCCTGTTTTTGCTGGCCGAATCGCGCACGATCCCCGGCGTGATCCTGCAGGCCTCGCCGCCCAAGCGGCAGATCGATGGCGCGGCGGGCAACTATGCGCTGATCGACCTGGACCTGTCGCGCTACGACGCGCTGGCCACCCGCCATGCGCAGGCCCAGCAGGATGCGGTGGCCTTTCTCAAAAGCCACATCCCCACCCGCAACCCGCGTTTCAACCAGCTGATCGCCGAGATCGAGCAGGTGGCAGGCCGCTCGCAGGCGCCCATGCTGCTGGTGGGGCCTACGGGCGCGGGCAAGTCCTTCCTGGCGCGCCGCATGTACGAGCTGAAAAAGGCACGCCACCAGCTCAGCGGCGCCTTTGTCGAAGTGAACTGCGCCACCTTGCGCGGCGACAGCGCCGCCAGCACCTTGTTCGGCCACAAGAAAGGGGCGTTCACCGGCGCTGCCACCGAGCGCGCCGGCCTGCTGCGCACCGCAGACCAGGGCCTGCTGTTTCTCGACGAAATCGGCGAGCTGGGCGCTGACGAGCAGGCCATGCTGCTGATGGCGATCGAGGAAAAGCGCTTTTATCCCATGGGCTCGGACAAGGAGGTGAGCAGCGACTTCCAGCTGATCGCAGGCACCAACCGCGACCTGCGCCTGGAGGTGAGCGCCGGCCGCTTTCGCGAAGACCTGTTTGCCCGCATCAACCTCTGGACCTACAACCTGCCCGGCCTGGCCCAGCGCAGCGAAGACATCGAGCCCAACATCGACCACCTGCTGGTGCAGCATGCCCAGCAAACCCACCGCACCGAGCGCTTCAACGCCGAGGCGCGCAAACGCTACCTGCAGTTCGCCCAGAGCCCGCAAGCGCTGTGGAGCGGCAATTTTCGCGATCTGCACGCGAGCGTGACGCGGCTGGCCACCTTGTCGACCAGTGGTCGTATCACCGAGGATCAGGTGGAGGCGGAGATTAGGCGCTTGCAGTGGCTGTGGCAGCGGCCGGAGGCTGTGGCCTCGTCTGTCGATGGTTCTGCTGAAGTAGCGCTGGAGGCCTTGTTGCCTGGCGATGCCATCGAGGCCATGGATTTGTTTGACCGGATGCAGTTGGCGTCAGTGGTGCGGGTGTGTCGTTCATCTGGCAGTTTGTCAGAAGCGGGGAGGCAGTTGTTTCAGGCTTCGCGGGCGCAGCGGGCGGTGGTCAATGATGCGGATCGGTTGCGCAAGTATTTGCAGAAGTTTGGGTTGAGTTGGGATGTGGTTTGTGGTGCTCGTTGAGCTGGCTGCTCTGCTTTATTGATACTTTTTAGCGACTGCTGTTTGATTGAATTTTGCTGGCCGGATTTCGCCCGGCGGGCGAGGTACTTTTCTTGGCGACCCCGGATCGCCGGCCGAAGAAAAGTACCCAAAAGAAGGTCGCCCTGCTGACTGCGTCCCTTCGCTTCGCTACGGGCAACCTGTGGTGCTCGGGTATGGGCTGCACCGCGAAACTCACTACGCGCCAGAGGCGCTCCGTTCAAACAGACGCGGTGAGCCAGTTCACGATGCAGTTGCACTCTGCGGTGCAACTGCCCAGCCCATACCCTGTGCTCCTCGGCGCATTCAGAAGGGAAACTGAGCAGACGTGTGCCATCGCTGCGCTCGGCACCCAAACCCGGCCGAGCGCAGCGATGGCCTAATGGTATTT